>NZ_JAXBRE020000007.1:90418-185518 GCF_047520985.2 Stenotrophomonas sp. BR163 | reverse complement strand
CAGGCAGGACACGCCGTAAACCCATCCCTGGGGGCTCGATGGCGCCATCCATGGCGCCAACGGTCCTGCCTGCCCACACCGCCCCGCCGCCCCACGGAAGCCAGCAGTTGCTGTTGCTTCGGCTTTTGCCTTTGATTCGGCAGGTGCAGGGCTGCACGCCCTGCTCGACCCACCTCACACCGTGATGGTCTGGGTCAGCGACTCCCAGGTCGGTGGCACCGGCCACGCTGCGGCCTGGTTTCCATCCAGCACCCGCCGCAGGTCGCGCGGATCAATCTGTGGGGCCAGCACGTGCACCAGCTCCAGCGCGTAATCACGCAGCACGCGGTCGCGCGGCAACACCGCCCAGGCGATGCACTCGCTGATCGGATCCGGCGCCGGCCACGACCTCAGGTCTTCGTCATTGGAACTGACCGCCATCTCGGCCAGCAGGCCTACGCCCAGGCCAGTACGCACGTAGGTCTTGATCAGGTCGGCGTCGAGCGCGGTCAGTGCCAGGTCGGGCACCAGCCCATTGGCGGCGAAGGCGCGCTGCAGCGACGAATTCGGGCGGGTCGAGGATTCATAGCTGATCAACGGCTGGCGGGCCAGCGTGGCCAGGTCCGGTGCGCGGCCCGCACGGTCCAGCGGGTGGCCCTTGGGTACCACCACCAGGCGTCGCCAGCGGAACAACGGCACCGCGATGCCATCGGTGGGCTCACCGCCAGCGGTGCTGATGATGGCGATATCCGCGTCACCCTGGTTCAGGCGATCCAGCGCGTCAGCTTCACCGGCCTGCTGCAGGTGCACGCTGACCTGCGGGTAGGCCTGCTTGATCGCCGCCACCGCCGGCGGCAGCACGAAGCGCGCCTGGGTGTGCGTGGTGGTGAGGATCAGCTGGCCCTGGCTCTCGCGCCGCTGGTTGGCCGCGTACGTACGGATGTTGTTGGCCTCGGCCAGCACCGCGCGGGCACGGGCGATCACCTCGGTGCCGGCCGGGGTAACCGACTCCAGGCTGCGCCCCTTGCGCACGAACAACAGGAACCCGAGCTCGTCCTCCAGCTGCTTGAGCTGCTTGGACAGGCCAGGCTGGGTGGCGTGCACGCGCGAGGCGGCCAGCGTGATGTTCAGCTCGGCGTCGGCGATGGCAACCAGGTAGCGCAGCTGGGTCAGCGTCATGGGCGGGCAGGCGGCGTGGGGCGGAGGTCCACTCTAGGGTCAATTGCCGTCACCAGCTTATAACCAAAGGTTGTTTAAGAAAGGTATCTGGTCATTTCCGGGCGTCATATGCCGGCGCTACGGTCAGCCGGCAGCCGCTGGCCTGAGCAGCCAGCCCTCCCCCTTCGCCCGCCGAAGCCCGGCGCGGCCCCGTTTCCGGAGCGCTTCCATGGCCCTGTACGACTCCATTCTCGATACCGTCGGCAACACCCCCATCGTCAGGCTGCAGCGCCTGGCGCCGCCACAGGTCAGCGTCTATGCCAAGGTCGAGTCGTTCAACCCCGGTGGCTCGGTGAAGGACCGCCTGGCGCTGGCGATCATCCTCGACGCCGAAGCACGCGGCCTGCTCAAGCCGGGCGACACCATCGTGGAGGCCACCTCCGGCAATACCGGCGTGGCACTGGCGATGGTTGCCGCCGCGCGCGGCTACAAATTCGTGGCCACCATGGTCGAAACCTTCTCGGTCGAGCGCCGCAAGCTGATGCGTGCCTACGGCGCCAAGGTGATCCTGACCCCGGCCGCCGAGCGCGGCAGCGGCATGGTGCGCAGGGCGGCCGAGCTGGCCGAGCAGCACGGGTGGTTCCTGGCCAGCCAGTTCGCCAACCCGGCCAACCCGGCGTATCACCGCAACACCACCGCTGCCGAGATCCTGCGCGACTTCGCCGGCAAGCGGCTGGACTACTTCGTCAGCGGCTGGGGCACCGGCGGCACGCTCACTGGCGTAGGCGAAGTGCTGAAGGTGGCACGCCCGCAGACCCGCATCATCGCCACCGAACCGGCCGGCGCCGCCCTGCTCAAGGGGGATGACTGGAAGCCGCACAAGATCCAGGGCTGGACCCCGGACTTCGTGCCGGACGTGCTCAACCGCGACGTGGTGGATGAACTGGTCTCGGTCGAAGATGACCGCGCGATCGCCACCGCGCGCCGCCTGGCCGCCGAGGAAGGCATCTTCGTCGGCATCTCCGCCGGCGCCACCGTGGCCAGCGCACTGGACGTCGCTGCCCGCGCTGAACCGGGTTCGGTGATCCTGGCGATGCTGCCGGACACGGGTGAACGCTATTTCTCCACACCGCTGTTCGCCGATGTGAACGAAGGGTCCGACGACGATTGGCTGGCCGGCCTGCCGTGACACCCGGGGTCAGAGCCTTTTCCATCCGGAAAAGGCTCTGACTCCATCCTGCTGCATGCCCGGGGTCGGATCCCTTTTCCGGATGGAAAAGGCTCCGACCCCGTTCTGCTTCAGCCTGCGTGAAGGCGTCGCCGGCCATCGTGCGCGAAGGCCGTTGGATCGCAGCGCGTGAGACGGTCATGACGCAGCATCGATGCCCTGTCCCCTACCGTGGGAACAGCCGGCGCAGATGCTGCGCGGATCACCTCACAGGCAGGAGACGGACGCATGAAGATCGAGGTTTGGCAGGGCGACATCACGACCCTGACGGTGGATGCGATCGTCAACGCGGCCAATGAAACGCTGCTCGGTGGCGGCGGTGTAGACGGCGCGATCCATCGTGCGGCCGGGCCCGCCTTGCGGGCCGAATGCGAGCAGTTGCCGGAGCTGCGCCCGGGCGTGCGTTGCCCGACGGGTGAAGTGCGCGCCACCGGTGCCCATGCGTTGCCGGCGCGCCATGTACTGCACACGGTAGGCCCGGTCTGGCACGACGGCCAGCGCGATGAACCGGCGTTGCTGGCCAACTGCTACTGGAAGTCACTGCAGCTGGCCGAATCACTGGGCGTGCACTCCATCGCCTTCCCGGCGATCAGCTGCGGCGTGTATGGCTACCCGTTGTACCAGGCCGCGCAGATCGCGGTCACCGAAACACTGGCCTGGCAGCGCAGCCATGCGCAACCGATGCGCATCGTGCTGGTGGCGTTCAATACCGCAACGGCCAAGGCCTACCAGCAGGCGTTGAGCGCCGCCGGGCAAAGTGCTGAAAGCGAACCGCGTGAGTCGCTGCTGCCGCCGCTGGGCGATGCGGGCCTTGCCACCGTGCACTGAATCCGGCGGTCAGCGTCAAGGAAGAGGCCGGGCATTGCCCGGCCTTTCCTGTAGCACCGTTGTCCACACTCCCACCGAGTGTGGAACACGTTCAACGGCTGGCAGCTTCCACCGCGGCGGCATCATCGGCCACAGCAGCGGCGGCGTCGGCAGCAGCACTTGCCGCCGAGGCCGCAGCCTCGTCGGCGCTGGCGCCGTCCACCTGCACGCGTACTTCCACCATGCCCGCGCCGTTGCTCAGGCTGGACACCTCGACGGTGTAATGACCAGCCGGCAACGCTTCTTCCAGGCGTGCGTTGGTACCGTTGCCACCGTCATCGTCGGTCAGTTCGACATCGCCGCCAACCACGCGCAGCACGGTATCGAGCTGGCCGGAGATCGCATCCAGCCGCACATTGGTCGGACGGTCCAACGTCAGCAGGAAGCGGCGGACGCCATCGTTGTCGAGCATCGTGTACACGCTGCCGGACTTCGGCAATGCGGTGCCATCGCGATCGACCAGGTTGCCCGGCAGCTCGATGCGATTGGCCGACAAGGTGAACATGCCACTGACGCCGTCGCCCAGGCCGCGCGCGGTCAGCGTGTACTTGCCCGGCTTCAGTGACAGGGTCAGGCGCGAGTTGATGCTGTCGCCGCCGTCGTCATTCTCGGCATCCACGCCCTGCCCGGAAAGCTTCAGCACCGGGTCGAAGGCATCCGAGACCAGCCGGATCTCGTACAGGCCCGCCTTGTCCACCTGCAAGGTGTAGTCCTGCGAGTTGCTGGCCAGCATATCGACGATCTCGCCACTGCCCACCAGCGGCTTGCCGTCGTACGGCTTCAGCTTCTCGGCGCGAAGGCGATAAGGGCCGAACGCGGTCGGGCCATCGGCGTTGACTGCCACCTGGTAGGTACCACTGCCGTTGGCGCGGAAAGCCAGCGAGACGTCCCCCTCGCGCTCATAGCCGGTGTTGCTGGTGGATACCAGGCTGCCATTGTTGAACACCGCAATCGAGCCGCTGAGGGCACCGGTAAGCTTCAGGCCGACCAGCTCCCTGTCTTCCAGCTTGATCTGGTAGAGCTGGTGATGGCTGCCGTCGTTGAAGTTGATGCCGCTGCGCGAGGTGATCTCGCCGGAGACCGGCTTGTCGAAATCGAGCGACGCGGCCTTGCCCGCATCCGCGCCGCCGCCGATGCGGTTGCATCCGCCGGCGACCAGGACCGTGGCTACGGCCAGTGTGATTGCTGCCAAACGCATGTTGTTTCTCCTTGGCCTTCCATGTGGTTCCCACGCACCGGCCAGGCGCATGGGGGCGGAAAAGATACCCGCAAAAGCAAACGCCGGCGTGATGCCGGCGCTGCCTTGTTCATCCAGCGATGGGACGGATCAACCGTTCCACTTGCCCAGCGCCGCCAGGCCGTTGTCCCTGGCGCGCTCGTACACGGTCTTCTGGGCAGCAGCGTAGTTGCCCTTCATGTCCTTGGCCCACAGCTTCAGCGCGGCCTGCTGCATGGCGCGGCCGTAGGAGAAGCTCAGCGGCCACGGCAGGTTGCCCAGCTGGTTCATCGCGTTCAGGTGCTCGGTGGACTGCTCGTCGCTCTGGCCACCGGACAGGAACACCACGCCCGGCAGGATCGCCGGCACGGTGCTCTTCAGGCACATCACGGTCGACTCGGCCACTTCCTCGACATCGGCCTGCTCCTCGCAGTCCTTGCCGGAGATGACCATCGACGCCTTCAGGATGGTGCCTTCCAGCAGCACGTTCTGCTGGTACAGGGCGTCGAACAGCGAACGCAGGGTGGCTTCGGTGACTTCGTAGCAGGTCTCGATGTCATGATCGCCGTCCATGATCACTTCCGGCTCGACCATCGGCACCAGGCCGCATTCCTGGCACAGCGCTGCATAGCGGGCCAGCGCATGGGCGTTGGATTCGATGCAGGTACCCGACGGGATGCTCTCGCCGATGTTGATGACGGCACGCCACTTGGCGAAGCGCGCGCCCAGCTTGTAGTACTCCTGCAGGCGCTCACGCAGGCCATCGAGGCCTTCGGTCACCAGCTCGCCCGGGCAGCCGGCCAGCGGGTGCGCACCCTTGTCCACCTTGATGCCCGGAATCATGCCGTGGTCGGCCATGTACTTGGCGAACGGCACGCCGTCCTTGGTCGACTGGCGGATGGTTTCGTCAAACAGGATGGCGCCGGAAATGTGCTCGTTGAGCTTCGGCGTGGTCAGCAGCAGCTCGCGGTAGGCGCGACGGTTCTCCTCGGTGTTCTCGATACCGACGCCGGCGAAACGCTTGGCGATGGTAGCGGTGGATTCGTCGATCGCGATGATGCCCTTGCCCGGGGCGACCATGGCCTGGGCGGTTTCAGCCAGCTGTTCGATGCTCATGTATTTCCTGTGGCGGGTGCGGGAAAAACACAAGTATAGCCCCGCGGCCCGTTGCCTCGCCGTGGAGGACAGGATGGAAACGCTTCCAATGTCCGCACCGGACACGCCGTGTCCCGCCGTCGGGGGTCAGGGCCCCTGCGGGGATCTGACCCCGGGGTCGGATCCGCAACGCGGCGCCGGCCCCAGGGCAGCACTACTTACAGGTCGCCCAGGCCGATGGCGCGGCCGTCCTCACCCACTTCCAGCAGGCGCAGGGTATTGGTGGCACCGTGGGTTTCCATGTGCTCGCCACTGGTGAACACGACGCGATCACCGGCCTGCAGCAGTTCCGATTCCACCAGCAGGCGGATGCTGCCGCGCGCGGCTTCGCGCGGGGTCAGGCCGCGGCTGTCGAAGTTGATCGGGAACACATCGCGCATCAGCGCCATCTGGCGGCGCGCGCCGTCATGGCGGGTCACCGCGAACACCGGCGCCTTGGCGCGGAAACGCGACAGGTAACGCGCCGTGCCACCGGATTCGGTCATCGCCACGATCGCGCGCACGCCCACGTGCTGCGACAGGAACATGGTGGCCATGGCAATCGCCTGGTCGGCACGTTCCAGGTTGCGCGGCGATGCGTTGAAGTCGGTCTCGGTCTGGAACTGGCGCTCGGCCCCCAGGCAGATGCGTGCCATCGCTTCCACGGCCTTGACCGGGTAGGCGCCAGCGGCAGTTTCCGCCGACAGCATCACTGCGTCGGTGCCGTCGATGACCGAGTTGGCCACGTCCAGTACTTCGGCGCGGGTCGGGATCGGGCTTTCCACCATCGACTGCAGCATCTGCGTGGCGGTGATCACCACCTTGTTCTGCGCCAGCGAGGCCTTGATGATCTTCTTCTGCAGGCCCGGCAGCTCGGCATCGCCGATTTCCACGCCCAGGTCGCCACGGGCGACCATCACCACGTCGCTGGCCTCAACGATTTCTTCCAGGTTCTCGATTGCCTCGGTGCGCTCGATCTTCGACACCAGCGCGGCATCACAGCCGTGCGAACGGGCGATGTCGCGCGCATCGTTCATGTCCTGCGCATTGCGGCAGAACGACACGGCGATGAAGTCCACGCCGATCTTGGCAACGATGCCGATCAGCTCCTTGTCGCGCTCGGTCAGCGCACCCAGCGAGAGGCCGCCGCCCTGCTTGTTCAGGCCCTTGCGGTCGGACAACACACCATCGTTGAGCACGGTGTTGACGATACGGTCGCCCTGCACTTCCACCACCTGCAACTGCATCAGGCCGTCGTCGAGCAGCAGCACATCACCCGGGCCGACGTCCTGCGGCAGGCCAAGGTAGCTCACGCCCACCTCGCTGGCAGTGCCCGGGCCGGCGTTCTCGCTGGCGATCAGGTCGAAGCGGTCGCCCGCCTTCAGCTGCACCTTGCCTTCAGCGAAGCGCTCGATGCGGATCTTCGGGCCCGGCAGGTCGGCCAGGATGCCCACTTCCACGCCCACGCGGGCCGCAGCGGCACGCACTTCGGCGGCACGCTTGGCCTGGCCGGACGGATCGCCATGGCTGAAGTTCAGGCGCACCACGTTGACGCCGGCGCGGAACAGATCCTCCAGCACGCCCGGCGGGTCAGTGGCCGGACCGAGGGTGGCAAGGATCTTGGTGCGACGCTGACGCTCGAACATGGTGGATGGGCCTCTCCCGGTAAAGAACGGAAATTAGCACATCCTTCACGCCGCATGTATACGGTTACAGCCTTGTGCCGCCTGACTTCGCGGGTCATGGAGCGGACATCGTCCGGACATACGCTGGCGCAGGGGGGGCGGTTCTGTGGGGCCGAGCATGGGCTCGGCTCTACAGGAAGCTAGGCCAGCAGCGTTTCCAGCTGCGCCGGCTCACGTGCCAGCTGACTGGCACCGGCTTCCGTCAATTCCGCCTCTCCGCCAAAGCCCCACAGCACGCCGACACTGCGCAGGCCATGGTGGCGCGCGCCTTCGATGTCCATGCGCCGGTCGCCGATCATCCAGCACCGTGCCGGCTGCACCTGCAGCCGGCGCAGTGCCTCGCCGACCAGTTCCGGCTTGTGGCTGCGCGAGCCATCCAGGGTTGAACCGACGATCTCCTCGAACAGCCCACCGAACGGCAGGTGGGCGAGGATGCGGCGCGCGTGCGGCTCGTTCTTGGCGGTGACCACCGCCAGCCGGTGTCCACGGCCATGCAGCGTGCGCAGCGTGCCTTCCACCTGCGGGTACACCGTGTGCTCGCGCCAGCCTTCGACGTCGAAGCGCTCCCGGTAGTAGCCCACGGCCTGTTCCACCCGCGCCGGTTCGACGAACAACGGCGCGAAGGTGGTGCGCAGCGACGGACCGATCCAGCCCAGCAGGGTTTCCCGCGGCGGCACCGGATGGTCCATCTTCTGCAGCGCATAGGCGATGCAGGCGGTGATGCCCACCTGCGAATCGATCAGCGTGCCGTCGAGATCGAAGAACAGCACATCCTTGCCGCGCTCGGCACTCATGCGCCGCGCGCGTCGAGTGCGGCGACAGCCGGCAGGGTCTTGCCTTCCAGGAATTCCAGGAACGCGCCGCCACCGGTGGAGATGTAGCTGACGTCCTTGGCGATATCGAACTTGTCGACCGCCGCCAGGGTGTCGCCACCGCCGGCGATGGAGAACGCCTTCGAGCTGGCGATCGCGCGGGCCAGCGCTTCGGTGCCCTTGCTGAAGGCTTCGAACTCGAACACGCCGACCGGGCCGTTCCAGACCACGGTGCCGGCCTTCTCGATCAGCTGCGCGTACTGCGCGGCGGTCTGCGGGCCGATGTCCAGGATCAGGTCGTCTTCGGCAACGGCATCGACCGCCTTCACTTCCGCGGCAGCGTCGGGCAGGAACTGCTTGGCGGTGACCACGTCCACCGGCAGCGGAATGTCGGCGCCGCGCGCCTTGGCATCGGCCACGATCTTCTTCGCGGTATCCAGCAGGTCCGGCTCGTACAGGGACTTGCCGACGTTGTAGCCAGCTGCGGCGATGAAGGTGTTGGCGATGCCGCCACCGACGATCAGCTGGTCGACCTTGCCAACCAGATTGGCCAGCAACTCCAGCTTGGTGCTGACCTTGCTGCCGGCGACGATGGCCAGCAGCGGCTTGGCCGGTGCATCCAGTGCCTGCGCCAGCGCGTCCAGCTCGGCCATCAGCAGCGGGCCACCGGCCGCGACCGGTGCGAAGCGGATGACACCATGGGTGGAGGCCTGCGCACGGTGCGCGGTACCGAAGGCATCCATCACGAACACGTCGCACAGGGCGGCGTACTTCTTCGACAGGGCCTCGTCATCCTTGCCCTCGCCGACGTTCATGCGGCAGTTTTCCAGCAGCACCAGCTGGCCCGGCTGCACGTCGACGCCGTCGACCCAGTCGCGCACCAGCGGAACGTCGCGGCCCAGCAGCTCGGACAGGCGCTGGGCGACCGGTGCCAGCGAATCGGCCTCGCTCCACACGCCTTCCTTCGGGCGCCCCAGGTGCGAGGTGACCATCACCGCCGCGCCCTGCTCCAGCGCGCGCTTGAGCGTCGGCAGCGAAGCGGTGATGCGCTGTTCGGAGGTGATGCGGCCATTCTCGATCGGCACGTTCAGATCCTGGCGGATCAGCACGCGCTTGCCGGAGAGGTCGAGGTCGGTCATGCGGACAATGGACATGGGCAACTCTTTGGCTCGGGGACGGGATGCCGGTCTGCGGCAGACGGCCATTGTATCGGGTGCGGCTGGTGGGAGGGCCGATGCCTGCGGCAGGCAGAGGCGCAGGGCAAATGCAACAGCAACGGCAACGGCCAAAGCGCTGGCGCTTCGTGGTGCTGTGAGTGGGCCGGGGTGGTGTGGGCTGGCAGGGGACGCCGTGAATCCATCCCTGGAGGCTTGGCAGCCGCATCCATGCGGCTGACACCCCTGCCAGCCCACACCGCCCCGGCCTCGACAGGCACCTGAGGTGATGCAGATGGCAAAGGCAAAAGCGGTTTCTGGTGTCGGAGAAAAATGTAGAGCCGAGCCCGTGCTCGGCTGGGTCTATCGCGAACAGCAGCCGAGCATGGGCTCGGCTCTACAAAGAGCGCCCTGCCAAGCAGCTTTTGCTCTTCTTTTTTTCTTTCCGTGGGTGGACGCACACGGAAATTGTCAGAGGCCGGGCGGGGTGGGTTCGCGGAGGTGTCAGCCGCATGGATGCGGCTGCCAAGCCGACAAGGACGTACTTGCGGCGTCCCCCGCGAACCCGCCCCGCCCGGCCAAGCGCTGCTTTTGCTTTTGCTTTACGCGACCAACCGCCCACTCACGAGGGGCTGCGCCGTTCGCTGGAACCTATTCCGAAGGCGCAGGCTTCTGCCGAAGCAGGCTGAGCGCCAGGCCACCCACCACCAGTACGCCCAGGCCCAGCAACGCCCACAGCAACCACGATTTCCAATCGCGCTGCGGCTTCAGCGCCGCATCGCCGGCCAGCGGCTCCGGACTGCCTTCCAGGCGCGCCAGTGTTGGCTGCCACGAAGGATCGTTGCGCTGCCGAAGTTCCTCGATCAGCACCCCGATCGGCGCGTCCGTGCGGCGCGCGGTCGCGCTGCCCACCGCCAGTGCGTAGGGCGCCGCACCCTGGCTCAGGAACACCAGCACTTCCGGCTGGTAGCCCAACCGCAGTGTCGGCGCGGTGGCGGTTTCCGCCGGATTCGCCACCAGTTTCCAGTAGCGGTCGCGGTGCACCCCGCCCAGCGGCTGTGCCGCCGACTGCTGGCGCTGGCCCTGCGTGCCCTGCTGCACCTGATAGGCGATCCACGGCGCGCTGCGACGTTGCCATTCCGCACTCTCGTCATCGCGGCTGAACAGCGTCCATTGCACGAGGCTGTTATCGGTGCTGGCCACATCGGCACGCGCCACCGGGAACCGGCCATCCATCTCGAAGGTGTACTCGCCCTTGCCAGACGACGTCGGCTCCAGCGACAGCCATTCCCAGGGCAGCGTGGCCGGTGCTGGCGGCAGTTCCGCCAGTACGCCGCGCAGGGTCGGCAGGCGCGAGTCGCCCTGCGCCAGGATGCGCAGGTAGCGTGCAGCGCCGTCCACCTGCAGGCGGCGCTGCAGCAGGCGCTTGCCGGCGCGCTGCAGATCCACCAGCGGCACGTCGCGGCCAATCGATCGCCAGTGCTGCAGGTCGTCACTGGCATCCAGCTGCACCTGCGCCTGCAGCGGCTGGCCGCTGTCGGTCCAGTCCAGCACCAGTGCCGCCAGCGGCTGCTGGTCGAGCATGCTGGCGTCGATCAGCCAGCCGCCCTGCCCGCTCGCCGCTGCCCCGCCACCCACCCGCGCTTCGACCCGGCGCACGCGCCCATCGGTATCGCGCTCGGTCAGCAGCTGCAGGTCGTTGCGCTGGGCATCGGCCAGCGGCGGCAGCACGAACCACGGCAGTTCACGCTGCACCGGCGACTGCGCCAGCGGCTGGTCCGGCGCCAGCAGTGCCGACGGCAACAACTGGCTGGCCGCGTTGAACACCTGCAGATCGCTGAGATCGGCGGTTACGGCACGACGGTAGATCGCCGGCTCCAGCACGATACGGTAGGCACCGGACTGCGCACTGGACAATGTAAGCGGCCATTGCTCGGCATACTGCGTGCGGTAATCAGCCGCCTGTACCACGACGGCGGCCAGCATGCCGAACATCGCCGGCAGCAGCGCCCTGCTCCACTTCCTCATTGCGTTTCCTCCACGGTCGGCGCCGCGCTTGGCGGTGCCGGTGCCAGATAACCCACGACCGTGCACAGCAGGCCGTAGGCGATGAACGATGCGATGCCCAGCAGGTTGCCCAGGTGCTGGCGATCGACAATAACCAGCTTGGCCAGCACCACGCCCATCAGCACGGCACCGACCATCCACAACACACGCTGGCTGCGACGCGAACCCCACACCCAGGCAATCACACCCAGCACGCTCCACAACACGGTCAGGCTGGTCTGCGCCAGGCTGAAGCGCATCATCGACGCATTCCACGCCAGTCCACCCCATTGGTGTACGCCATGCAGCACCAGGCTGGTCAACGCGAGGAAGGCCGCCAGTGCCAGCAGCGGCATGCGGATGTTCAGCAATGCCTGCGGTGCCTCACTGCCGTACAGCCAGCGCGCCAGCAGCAGCAGGCTCAGCCACTGGCCGATCTCCGCCGGATTCAGCACCGGCAGCCACAGCAGCGGCGCGGCGTCGCCCGGCAGCAGCTGGCCGAACAGCCAGCCGATCGCCAGCAGGCCGAACAGCACGCACTGCAGCGGGACGCGCACGCTGTCGAAGGCCGCGCCCAGCGGCCAGCGCAATGCGTTCCAGCGCCACAGCGACAGCGCCGCCATCAGCAGCCACGGCAAAGTCACCAGCAGGGTCGTCCAACCCTGCGCCAGGCCGGCCTCGCCACCACCCCACAAGGCCAGCAGCGAAAGCAGCGACGGCCACAGCAGCCACCACAGGAACTGCGCGATGCGGGCCACGGTATCGCCGCCCTGGCGCAGGCACAGCAGGGTCCGCACGCCCAGCACCGCGAACACCGCCCAGGCCAGCGCGCCATGGCCGGCGAACGGCTGGTGGTGTGCATCGCTCTGCATCAGGGCCAGTGGGAAGCCCAGCGCGAGCATGGCCAGCGCAGTAACGCCCAGCGCACGCGCCGGCTGGCGACGCTGCGCTTCGGCCGCCAGCCAGGCAGTGACCGCGGCCAGCACCAGCAACGCGTCCACTTCGGTGCGATACGGGAAGAAGCGGGTGATCTCATGGACCAGGCCGCCCAGCCACCACAGCAGGCCCCACAGGTAATACACCAGTGCGACCTCATGACGCGGCCTGCGCTGGTAGCTCCACGCCGACGCGAAGCCGGCCAGGGCCAGCAGCAGCGCGCCAATGGCGGTGGGGTTGATCAGGAAGCGCAGGTCTTCGTGCCAGTGATCGCCACCGGCAACGAAGGCGAATGCGGCGCCGATCTGCAGCAACGCGCCGGAGACCTGCGGCAGCCAGCGCTTCTGGCGCAGCCCCAACCACGCCAGGCCAGCACCTTCCAGTGCAAACACGGCGCCGGTGGCGCGCGCCGACAATGCCAGCGGCACCGCCAGCGTGGCAAACCCCACCGCGAGCACCGCATGCGACTGCGCCAGCATGGTGTACGACGCACGTGCGATCAGCGCCCGGGCCAATACCGCGTAGATCGCCGCCAGGCCCAGCGCGCACAGTGCCAGCGTCATCGGTTGCGCGTGCAGCATGCCTGCCTGCAGCGAGAACGCGACCAGCGGCGTGCCGAACACCAGGCTGCCATCGATCAGGTCACGGCGGCCGGCCGGCTGGCGACGCGCGTACAGCAGCGGTATCAGCAGGTAGAACACGAAGAACAGCGCCAGGAAGGGCTCGGTGCTGCTGAACTTGTCCGGCGCGTACTGCAGCACGCCCCAGAAGGTGCCAATGCCGAAGGTGAAGGCGAACCCCAGCAGGTTCAGCGCGCGCCACGGGCGGAACCACGCGATGGCGAAGATGCCCGCGTTGAGCACGGCGTAATAGCTGAACAGCCCCACGTGGTTGCCACTGCCGGTGGACAGCCACAGCGGTGCCATGAAGCCGGCCAGGATGCCCAGTACGGCCAGCGTGCGCGAGTTCTGCACCACCGCCAGCACGCACAGCCCGGCCACCAGTGCGATCGAACTGGCAAAGGCAAAGGCCGGCGGAATCAGGTCGAAGCGCTTGAACGCCGCGAAGATGGTCAGCAGCAGTACGCCGATGGCACCGCCCTGCAGCGCCAGCGCAAACAGCCGCCGGCGTTCACGCTGGTGCCAACCGAAGGCCAGCAGGCCCAGCGCAGCCACGGTGATGCCGGCAAGGCGCAGTTCGATCGGCAGCACCAGCCAGCCCTGGTCGCTGACGTACTTCAGCAGCGCTGCGACACCGGCCAGCAGCACCAGCATGCCGATCTTGACCGGCACGTTGCCTTCGGTGAACCAGCGTTTGACCGCACCGATGCCACGCTCGATGACGTTGGGCAGTGCCGGTTCGGAAGGCAGCGGCGGCTGCACCGGCACCGGCGGCACCGGCGGTGGCGCAGCAGGACGGGGGACAGGCACCCCGGTGGGCGTTGCTTCGCGCACCGGTGGCTGCGGGGGCTGAGGCGCAGCAGCGGCGGCCGGCCGCAGGAACGGTGGATCGGCGCTGGCAGCAGGTGCGGCCACAGGCCGTTCAGGCGCGGGTGCGGTGGCGGCCGGCCTGACGGCGGCCGGCGCGGCGGCCATCGCGCTTTCCAGCGCAGCGACGCGGCGGCGCAGGCCGGCAATCATCACCAGCGCGACCACCAGCAACAGCGGGATGGCCAGAAGAACCAGTACGACCAGGGCTATCAGTGCTTCCATTGCGTGCTTCCAATGCGATCCCGCGCCCCAGCGGCGGCGGTCGACCGCCCCATGCTACGACAGGGTGGGTCCCATAAACGACGAACCCCGGCCAGGCCGGGGTCCGTCTGCGATCTACACCGGCCTTACTTGGCGGCGATGACCTTGGCCATTTCCAGGCACTTGTTGGAGTAGCCCCACTCATTGTCGTACCAGGTCACCAGCTTGACGAAGGTGCCGTCCAGGGCGATGCCGGCGTCGGCGTCGAACACCGAGGTGCAGGTCTCGCCGCGGAAATCGGTGGCCACGACCTTGTCTTCGGTGTAGCCGAGGATGCCCTTCAGCGCGCCTTCGCTCTGTGCCTTCACTTCAGCGCAGATCTCGGCGTAGGTGGCTTCCTTCTCCAGCTCGACGGTCAGGTCGACCACCGACACGTCCGAGGTCGGGACGCGGAAGCTCATGCCGGTCAGCTTCTTGTTCAGTTCCGGGATGACCACGCCGACGGCCTTGGCCGCACCGGTGGACGAGGGAATGATGTTTTCCAGGATGCCACGGCCACCGCGCCAGTCCTTGTTGGACGGGCCATCGACGGTCTTCTGGGTGGCGGTGGCCGCATGCACGGTGGTCATCAGGCCGCGCTTGATGCCCCACTTGTCATTGATGACCTTGGCCAGCGGGGCCAGGCAGTTGGTGGTGCACGAGGCGTTGGAGATGATTGCCTGGCCAGCATAGGTCTTGTCGTTCACGCCGAACACGAACATCGGCGTGTCGTCCTTCGACGGGGCCGACATGATGACCTTCCTGGCGCCGGCATCGATGTGCTTCTGCGCGGTTTCCTTGGTCAGGAACAGGCCGGTGGCTTCCAGCACCACGTCGGCGCCGACTTCGTCCCACTTCAGGTTGGCCGGGTCGCGTTCCTGGGTCAGGCGGATCTTCTTGCCGTTGACCAGCAGGTCGTTGCCCTGCACCGCCACGTCGGCCTTGAAGCGGCCGTGCACGGAGTCGTACTTGAGCATGTAGGCCAGGTAATCCGGCTCCAGCAGATCGTTGATGGCCACGATTTCGATGTCGTCGCCGAAGTTCAGCACCGCCGAGCGCAGGACGTTACGCCCGATGCGACCGAAACCGTTGATACCAACCTTGATTGCCATTTCTCAAGCTCCTGCAGCCGCGACGGGTGCGGCGGGATGGATAGGGCCCACAAGTCTAGCAGGCCGGGGCTGGCCACCGTGGGCCAGGCCGGGCCGCCAGCAGGTCGGCGGACAGGATTTGATCCGGATCAAAGCGTTAGCGCGGCGTGAGGCCGAGACTGTCGCCATCCACCCAGCAACGAGAACACCCCCATGCGCAAGACCTCCCCCCTGATCGTGGCCAGCCTGGCCGCCGCCCTGTCGCTCGCCGCCGCCCCGGCCATGGCCCAGTCCAAGGGCGACTGGACCGTTTCGGCCGGCGTGCATCAGGTGGCGCCGAAGTCGAACAACGGCTGGCTGGCCGGCGGCACCCTGAAGGTCGACGTCGACAACGACGTCAAGCCGACCATCACCGGCGAGTACTTCATCGCCGACAACCTGGGCATCGAAGTGCTGGCCGCACTGCCGTTCAAGCACGACATCAACATCAACGGCCTGGGCCGCGTCGGCAGCACCAAGCAGCTGCCGCCGGTGGTGACCCTGCAGTACCACTTCAACAGCAAGGGCAAGGTGTCGCCGTTCGTCGGTGCAGGTGTGAACTACACCACCTTCTTCAGCGAAGACACCACCGGTGCATTGGCCGGCAGCAAGCTGAAGCTGCAGGATTCGTGGGGCCTGGCCGCGCATGCGGGCATCGACTTCGCGATCGGCGAGAAGGGCGCCCTGCGCGTGGACATGCGCTGGATCGACATCGACAGCAAGGTGAAGTTGAACGGCGAGAAGATCGGCACGGTCAATATCGATCCGCTGGTCTACGGCGCTTCGTACGTCTTCAAGTTCTAAAGCGGTGTGTTGAGTGCGGGGGGCTTCGCCCCCCCGCTCCCCCGCTACATGCAAAAACCCTCGCAGCATGTTGCCCCGGTGATTGCCGGGGCTTTTTTGTTTGTGCGAGAAGCACCGGCTTCTGGAATTAGGCGGAGAGGGTGAGGTGATCGGGACACGCCGCAAATACGTCCCTGTAGGCTCGATCGCCGCATCCATGCGGCGAACGGTCCCGCTCACCTCACCCTCTCCACCCTTCCCATCTGCGCGCGCGTACCAGCTCAAGCAAAAGCAGCAACAACGCCCGGTCATTCGAAGCGTAATGGTTGCCTGCAACTGCAGGAGGCCGATTCTGATCCCGCATTTGTTTTTGATCCTGCCTTTGACGTTTCCATCTGCCTCCGCGGCCATGTTTGGAGGGGAGCGCAGCGGGAGGGGCGGCGGGACCGTTGGTGCCATGGATGGCGCCATCGAGCCTCCAGGGACGGATTCACGGCGTGTCCCGCCGCCCCTCCCGCTGCGCTCCCACTTCGGAACAGGAACGCGCCGCTCTTCAATCCACCTACCCCGCTAGAATGTGTGCATGAAAGCCCTGCACTCCCTGTTCCTCGCCGCCGCCCTGGCGCCGGCCCTGCTGTCCGTCTCCGCCCCCGCCCATGCCTGGGGCGCGCAAGGCCACCGCCTGGTTGCCGAAGTCGCCGACGCCCGCCTCAACCCCGCCGCCCGCGCCGAAGTGGACCGCCTGCTGGCCACCGAAGCGGACGCCACCCTGGCCAGCATCGCGCCGTGGGCCGACCAGCTGCGCGCCAAGGACCCCGGCCTGGGCCGTCGTTCGGCCGGCTGGCACTACGTCAACATCGCCGAAGACGACTGCCATTACGAAGCACCGAAGCACTGCAGGAACGGCAACTGCATTGTCGAGGCCCTGAAGGCACAGAGCACCATTCTTGGCGACCGCAGCCTGACCGACGGCGAGCGCCTGCAGGCGCTGAAGTTCGTCGTGCACCTGGTCGGCGACATCCACCAGCCGATGCACGCCGGTTACGCCCACGACAAGGGCGGCAACGATTTCCAGCTGCAGTTCGGCAACCGTGGTACCAACCTGCATTCGCTGTGGGACAGCGGCATGCTCAACACCCGCAAGCTGGACGATGCCGGCTATCTGCCAGTGCTGCAGAGTCAGCGCGCACCGAAGCTGGCGCGCCAGTCCAACCCGCAGCGCGACCCGCACGCCTGGGCCGAAGCCAGCTGCCGCATCTCCATGCAAGCTGGCGTTTATCCGGCGTCGCATAAAATTGGTGACGAATACACCGAGCGCTACCGGCCGCTGGCCGAAGCGCAGCTGCGACTGGCCGGTGAGAACCTGGCGCAGTTGCTGAACCGCGTGCTAGGCACGCGCTGAGGAGAATTCCGATGCCGGTCCAGGTGCAGTCGTTCTTCCACCGTGACAGCAACACCTTCAGCTATCTAGTCAGCGACCCGGCCAGTGGCGAGGCGGCGCTGATCGACCCGGTCCTGGACTACGACCCGGATACCGACGCCAGCAGCGAATCACCGCTGCGCGGGGCATTGCAGGCCATCGAACAGCAGGACCTTCAGCTGCGCTGGCTGCTGGAAACCCATGCCCATGCCGACCATGTATCGGCCGGGCGCCGGCTCAAGCAGCGCTTTCCGCACGCCACGCTGGCCATCGGCGAAGGCATCCGCGCGGTGCAGGCCACGTTCGCGCCGCGCTATGGCCTGCAGCTTCCGGCCGCCGATGAGATCTTCGATCACCTGTTCAGCGACGGCGAAACCTTTGCCATTGGCGAGCTGCAAGGACAGGTGATCGCCGTGCCCGGCCACACCAGCGACAGCATCGCCTACCTGATCGGCGATGCGCTGTTCACCGGCGACTCGCTGTTCATGCCCGACGGCGGCACCGCCCGCTGCGATTTCCCGGGTGGCGATGCCGCGCAGCTGTACCGCTCGATCCAGCGCCTGCTGGCGCTGCCCGATACCACCCGCGTGTTCGTCTGCCACGACTACGGCCCGGGGGGCCGTGATTTCGCCAACGAAACCACCATCGGTGAACAGCGCGCGCACAACATCCACGTGCATGACGGTGTGGCCGAGGCAGAGTTCGTCAGCGTGCGCCAGGCCCGCGATGCGACGCTGGAAGAACCGAAGCTGATGCAGCCTGCGGTAAAGGCCAATATCCAGGGCGGGGCCTGACGTACGCCGGGCTGAGCCCGGCGCCATCGGTTTCCATCACGGACCGCGAGTGTTCATTTTCCCTGCGTGCGCACCACATGCTGGCCCTTCACGATCTCGAAGGTGAAGGCGTACTGCAGGGTGACCGCCACCGGCTCGACGCGCTCGGCGCCCCGGCAGTCACCGCGGTCGGCAGGCACCTTGCCAGCCGCGAAGTGGCAGACCGCTGCGGACGAGTACTTCCACATCGCCACGGCCTCCTGCGCAGCCTCAATCAGGGGCGCATTCTCGCGTGCGGCTCCTGCGGCGCAGTCCTGGCGATCGGTCAGCGGCATGCTGCGTTCGACACCGCCCTGCGCATCCACCACTACCTGCAGGCAGATGGTGGTCGGCGCCAGTTCAGCACGCGGGTCACGATCGCCGACCTCCGGGTCCGGTGCCGCGTACAACTGCGGCACCCGGTAGCCCTCGGTCGCACCCAGCGAATACGCCTGCAACTGCCCACTGCCACCGCCCGCCTGCGGCTGCAGTCGCTGGTGGCCGACACTCTCGCTGCGGGTGTGCACGGTGGCCAGCCGTTCCTGGCTCGCACACCCCATCATCAGCGCTGCCACCACGAGCAGCGGCGCGGACTTCACTGGGCGTCCTCGCTGTCGTCCATCGCAAAGGTGATCGGAATCTTCACTGCGCCTGCCACCGGCTTGCCGTTCTTCATCGCCGGCCGATAGGTCCAGCTGCGCGCTGCGGTGATCGACACCGCGTCGAACACGCCCGGATTGGTGGCACTGAGCACCCTGACATCGGTGGGGTGGCCGCTGGCGTCCACTTCCACGCGCAGGTTCACCACGCCCACCTGGCGTTGCTCGAACGCGGACCTGGGATAGGAGGGCGGTGGCATCTTGACGACCTGGATCTCCCGATCCGTGACCGCCGCTACCGGGCGGCCGGCCATCGCACCGCCCTGGCTGGCCCACGCTACTGCGCCCATTCCCAGGCACAACCCGACGACCAGCACCTGCCCCGATACCCACGGCAATGCCTTCCGCTTGGACTGCTTCAACATGGCGATACGCTCCTTCAACACGGGTTGGCTGCGCCAATGGCAGACCGCTGGCGCAACCGGGTGGACCAGCTGCGCCTTCAGCAGCGTGCTGGCGTAAGGCCCGCGCAGCGCAGGCTGCGGGGCGATGGTGCGGGCATCGCAGGCCAGTTCCTGGTCGCGCAGGAAGCAGCGTGCAGCCCAGAGCACCAGCGGGTGGAACCAGAACACCGCACGCATAAGCAGCAACGCACCATTGGCCCAGTGATCGCCATTGCGGCGGTGGCTGCGCTCGTGCTGCAGGATCAGCCCCTGTTCCTGTGCGCTGAACTGTTGATCGAAGTCCGGGCCAACCACGATTCGCGGCCGCCACAGGCCAACCAGTGCTGGCAGGCCTGGGTCACCACTGGCCTGCCAGCTGCCATCGGCGCGCGGCTTCAGCGGGCCCATGCGCCGTTCGAAACGACGCTGTGCGCGCAGGTCGCGCAGCAGGCAGATGCCCATGCCCAGCGCCCATGCCAGCAGCAACAGCGGTGCCCATGGCAGCGACGGCCCTGCCAGTTCGTCCACGGCCCCTGGCTCGACTTTCAGCGGCACTGTCGGCACGTGCTGCAACAGCGCAGCCTGCGGCAACGGCAGCAGCAAGGTCACCAGCAGCATCGGCAACAACCACCAGCTGCGATAAGCCAGTCCAGCGCCCCCCATCCACACCAGCAGCGGTCGCAGCACGGCCAGCAGAATCACCCCCATGGCCAGCCACACGCTGGCCTGCCACAGTCCACCGAGCAGCTCAGTCATGGTCCAGCTCCTGGATCAGCTTCTTCAGTTCGGCGATGTCCTGTGCGCTCAACTGGCCGCGTTCGCTGAAGTGCGCCACCAGCGGCGCCACGCGCCCTTCGAAGACACGGCCGATGAAGTCCTGGCTCTGCGCCTCCACCCACGCCTGGCGCTGCAACAGCGGGCGATACAGATAGCGCCGGCCATCGCGCTCGGCGGCGATCGCGCCCTTGGTCAGCAGGCGGTTGAGCAGGGTCTTGATGGTCGGCTCGGCCCAGTTGCGGTGGGCCAGCGCGGCGACCACCTCGTCGGCGCTGCGCGGTGCCTGATGCCACAGCACCTCCATCACAACGGCTTCGGCTTCGCTGATCGGGGTCATGGTTTACATCCGTAATCGACAGATCGATTACGCGCGTAATCGAACCGGCTGTCAAGCCCCTCGACTCCGGATTCATCGGCTTTGCGCCAGCATCGAGCCCTCCCGGCCGAGGCCTCGGATGAAAGCGCTTCCCAAGAAGGATTTCCCGGTCGAGCAGGCCCGACGCTTCCTCGAACCCGGCCCGATCGTGCTGGTCAGCACCGCCTGGCGCGGCCAGCACAACCTGATGACGATGGGCTGGCACATGGTGATGGGCTTCTCGCCGTCGCTGGTCGCCACCTACCTGTGGAATGAAAACCACAGCCATGCACTGGCCGTCGGCAGTGGCGAGTGCGTGATCAACGTACCCGGGGTGGAACTGCTCGATACCGTGGTGGACATCGGCAACTGCAGCGGCCGCGAGGTCGACAAGTTCGCCCGTTTCGGGCTCGATGCGCTGCCCGCGCGCGAGGTCGGCGCGCCGCTGGTCGGGCAGTGCCACTCGAACTTCGAATGCCGGTTGTACGACGACAGCCAGGTGGCGTCGAGCAATCTGTTCATCTGGGAGATCGTGCGCGCCCATGTTGCGCCCCGGCCGAAACTGCCGCGCACGGTGCATTACCGCGGCGATGGGCAGTTCATGGTGTCCGGCGCAGAAGTCTCGCGTCGACGGCGGTTCAAGCCCGACATGCTGTAATGCCCGCACTCCCCCACACGCAGGACCGCCGCGCATGACCGAACACCTCACCGACCTGGACGCCGCCGTCGACTGGCTGTTTGCGCGCGTGGACGGGCCGCTGCGGATCGGGGCACCGCTGGCACTGGGCAAGCCGCATCGGCTGCTCAACGCCCTGTATGCGCGCGTCGAGCACGATCCCTCACGGCCGCTGCAGCTGTATACCGCGCTGTCGTTGAACCCGCCGAAGGCGCGTGGCAACGGCCTGGAGGCACGCTTCCTGGCGCCGTTCGCGCAGCGCCACTTCGGCGACGATTTCCCGCGCCTGGCCTATGCCGATGCACTCGCGCGCGACGCGTTGCCAGCGCACGTGCAGGTGGAAGAGTTCTACATGCAGTCCGGCGCCCTGCTCGGTTCGCGGCAGGCGCAATCCAGCTATACCAGCCTGAACTACACCCACGCCGCCGATGCGGTCGCTCAGCGCGCGCCGCAGGTGATCGTGCAGAAGGTGGCGATGCGGCCGAATGACCGTCGGCTTTCGCTGTCGTGCAACAACGACATCACCCAGGACACGCTCGATGCGATGACCGCGCGTGGCCTGCCACGCCCGTTGCTGATTGCCGAGATCGATCCGCAGCTGCCCTATCTGGGCGGCTCGGCGACGGTCGATGTGTCGTTCTTCGATCTGGTGATCACTCCGCCTCCGCCGTACCCGGCGCTGTTCGGGCTGCCGCGGCAGCCGGTCGGCGATGCCGACTACGCCATCGGCCTGTATGCCAGCACCCTGGTACGCGATGGCGGCACCCTGCAGATCGGCATCGGCACGCTGGCCGATGCCCTCAGCCATGCGCTGGTGCTGCGCCACACCGACAACGCGCGCTACCGCCGCGTGCTGCACGCGCTGGATCCGCAGCTGGCCAGCCACCCGCTGGTGCAGGAGATCGGCGGCGTGGATCCGTTCGAGGTGGGCCTGTACGGCTGCAGCGAGATGCTCAATGAAGGCTTCCGCCGCCTGGTGCAGACCGGGGTGATCAGGCGCAAGGTGCACGACGACCTGGCGCTGATGCAACGCATCGAGAATGGCAGCACGTTGTCGATCGACCACGCCACCCTCGCCGCAGAAGGCGAGTACCTGCATGGCGCGTTCTACCTGGGCTCGCCGGAGTTCTACGAGTGGCTGCGCACGCTGCCGGAAGACGAATGCCGTGCGATCGGCATGCGCCGCATCAGCGAGATCAACCAGCTGTATGGCGGTAACGAGGCACTGGAGCGCCTGCAGCGCCGCCATGCGCGCTTCTTCAATTCCTGCATGATGGCTACCGCGCTCGGCGCGGCGGCATCGGATGCGCTGGACGATGGACGCGTGGTGTCCGGCGTGGGCGGCCAGTACAACTTCGTGGCGATGGCACATGCGCTGCCGGAAGCGCGCAGCGTGCTGATGTTCCGTGCCGCGCGCGATGACAAGGGGCGCCGCGAATCCAACGTGCGCTGGAACTACGGGCACACCACCATCCCACGCCACCTGCGCGACATCTACCTCAACGAGTACGGCATCGCCGATCTGCGCGGGCTGACCGACGAGGACTGCGTGCATGCGATGACCGCAATTGCCGAAGCGCCCTTCCAGGGCGATCTGCTGCAGCAGGCACAGGCCTCGCGCAAGCTGCTGGCGGCGTCCCAGCCCGACCCGCAGCGCCTGCAGCGCAACACGCCCCAGGCGCTGGCGGCGGCACTGGCGCCGTTCCGCGCCGATGGCAGCCTGCCGGACTACCCGCTGGGCAGCGATTTCAACGAGATCGAGCAGGTGCTGGTCAAAGCGCTGGCGTGGCTGAAGGCCAACACGCAGACCCGCAGCGACAAGCTGCGCACCGTCTGGGCAGCGCTGCGGCAACGGGCCGGCGACGGCGATGCCGTGTACCTGCAGCGCATGGGCCTGCAGGCACCGAAAGATTTCGCCGAACGCCTGGACGCGCGGCTGCTGCGCCTGGCACTGGCACGCACCGCCTGAAAAAAGGGTACGGCGGGAATCAAGTCGTTTGTGCACATACGACTTGATTCCCTCCGTCCCCTTTTCTCATCCACGCCGGGCGTGGATCTACCGTCCGCTCCTCACTGAATGCTCAAGATACAGCCGGGCAATCGGTGGATGCGCTCGATGCTCGACCTGCCACAGGTCGTATGCCGCCTGCATCGCCAGCCACATGCGGGCATTGCCCAGACCTGCAAGCTCAAGGCGGAATGCGAGTTCTGCGGAGATGCCAGCGTGCCCGTTGATGATCGTCGACAGCTGGCCGCGCGAATAGCCAAGATGCTGCGCCAACGCACTGATCGACATACTGATCGCCGGCAGGACATCTTCGCGCAGCGAGTCCCCGGGATGGGGCGGTTCATGCAACGGCATCGAGCAGACTCCTAGTGGTAATCAAGGTAATCGACCAGTTCAACGTCGAGCCCACGGAAGCGAAACACCAATCGCCAACTGGCCGAGACACTTACAGCCCAGTAACCGCTATAGCTCCCGCGCAGGGGGTGCAGGCGATTTCCGGGCAACCCCATGTCCCCAGGCAGGCGGGCCTGATCCAACTGCAGAAGCAAACGCCGCAACCGAGCCACATGGTCGGCACGCACTCCGGAAATGTCGCCCCGCTCATAGAGCGCCTTCAGGCCTTTATGCCTGATGCTGACAATCATGCGGCGCCAGTGTAAGGTATCACCTTACACTCCCGCAATCCACGATGGGTTTCTGCGCCGCGCTTCTTGTCCATGACTACTTCTGAGGGTGCCTCAGTAGGCCCTCCTTCTCGCAGAGAACGCAGGTCAGATGAAGAGGCCAACGCGACAGCAGCACCGCCGGGCGGAACAGGCCGGGCAAAGGAAAAGGGACGGCGGGAATCAAGTCGTTTGTGCACATACGACTTGATTCCCTCCGTCCCCTTTTTCTTCCGGCAACGAGAAAGGCCGGCTTGCGCCGGCCTTTCCTTCATCACTCCATGTCGCCGCTTACAGCGCCTTGGCAGCTTCCACAACGTGCGCCGTGGTGATGCCGAAGTGCTTGTACAGCTGGTCGGCCGGGGCCGAAGCACCGAAGGTGTCGATACCGATCACCGCGCCGTCCAGGCCGACGAACTGGCGCCAGAAACCGGTGACGCCAGCTTCCACGGCCACGCGCTTGCGCACCGCGTTCGGCAGCACCGATTCACGGTAGGCCGCATCCTGGCGCAGGAACACGTCGGTGGACGGCATCGAGACCACGCGGGTCTTGATACCGGCCGCGTCCAGCTGGGCCTTGGCTTCGGTGGCCAGCGAGACTTCCGAGCCCGTGGCGATCAGGATCACGTCCGGGGTACCGGCAGCATCGGCCAGCACGTAACCGCCGCGCTCGATCTGGGCGATCTGCTCGGCGCTGCGCGGCTGGTGCGGCAGGTTCTGGCGGCTGAACACCAGGCAGCTCGGGCCGTCCTGGCGGGTGATCGCGGCCTTCCAGCTCACGGCCGACTCGACCGCATCGCACGGGCGCCACACGTCGTTGTTCGGGATATAGCGCAGCGAGGCCAGGTGCTCCACCGGCTGGTGGGTCGGGCCGTCTTCGCCCAGGCCGATCGAGTCGTGGGTATAGACGTGGATGGCGTGGGCCGGAATCAGCGCGCTCATGCGCACGCCGTTGCGGGCGTAATCGCTGAACACCAGGAAGGTGGCGTCGAACGGAATGAAACCACCGTGCAGGGCCAGGCCATTGGCGATGGCGGTCATGCCGAACTCGCGCACGCCGTAGTACACGTAGTTGGCGTTGGCGTCGTCGCTGGCAACCGACGTGCTGCCCTTCCACAGGGTCAGGTTGGAGTGCGCCAGGTCAGCCGAGCCACCGACGATTTCCGGCAGCAGCGGCGCGTAGGCTTCGATGGCCAGCTGCGAGGCCTTGCGCGAGGCGATCGTCGGGCCTTCAGCGGCCACCTGGGCGATGTAGGCATCGGCCTTGGCAACGAAGTCGGCCGGCAGCTCGCCATGCGAACGGCGGGTCAGCTCGGACGCCTCAGCCGGATACTGGCTGGCGTACTTGTCGAACAGTTGCTCCCACTCGGCCTGGCGCAGGGTGCCGGCGCCATTGGCGCGCCAGCCATCGTAGATCGCCTGCGGGATCTCGAACGGGCCGTATTCCCAGCCCAGCTGCTTGCGGGTGGCTTCCAGCTCGTCCTTGCCCAACGGGGCACCGTGGCTGGATTCCTTGCCCGCCTTGTTCGGCGAACCGAAGCCGATGGTGGTGCGGCAGCAGATCAGGGTCGGCTTGTCGCTCTGCGACAGCGCGGCCTCGATGCCGGCCTTGATGCTCTCCGGGTCATGGCCATCGACGTCGCGCACCACGTTCCAGCCGTAGGCCTCGAAACGCTCCGGAGTGTTGTCGGTGAACCAGCCCTCGACGTTGCCGTCGATGGAGATGTGGTTGTTGTCCCAGAAGCAGACCAGCTTGTGCAGGCCCCAGGTACCGGCCAGCGAGGCGGCTTCGTGCGACACGCCTTCCATCAGGCAGCCATCACCCATGAACACCCAGGTGCGGTGGTCGACCACTTCCAGCTCCGGGCGGTTGAAGCGCTGTGCCAGCAGCTTCTCGGCCAGGGCGAAGCCCACGGCATTGGCGAAACCCTGGCCCAGCGGGCCCGTGGTGGTTTCCACGCCCGGGGTCTCGTGGCGCTCCGGATGGCCTGCGGTATGGCTGCCCAGCTGGCGGAACAGCTTGAGCTGCTCGATCGGCAGGTCGTAACCGCTCAGGTGAAGCAGCGCGTACTGCAGCATCGAACCGTGGCCGTTGGACAGCACGAAACGGTCGCGGTTGAACCAGTGCGGGTTGCTCGGGTTATGGCGGAGGTAGTCGTTCCAGAGGACTTCGGCGATGTCGGCCATGCCCATGGGCATGCCGGGGTGGCCGGACTTTGCGGTTTCAACCGCATCGGCGGCGAGGAAGCGGATGGCGTTGGCCAACTGGCGACGGGTAGGCTGCGTCATGGTTCTGTCGGAATCGGGAGGCGGCCGCGGACGTGCGGGCGGCCTATTGTCCCACAGACCCGGGGCCGGGTTCAGGCGTAGGACCAGATCCCTTGCCAGTGAAAGGGATCTGGTCCCGCCAACCCCTTACTTGGGCGCGGCAGCCTCGATCACGCCACACATCGACTTCTTCTGGAAGTCCTCGCCAGTGGCGTAGGTGGCCGGGGTGGTCTTGGTCACGGTGATCTTCGAACCCTTGCCCTCGGCTTCAACCAGCACGTTCCACGGCAGGGTGGTCTGGCTACCATTGAACTGGACGTTCTGTTCCAGGGTCAGCATGCCCAGGTCCTTGTCCACGCTGGCGACCTTCAGGCCCGACTTCACGCCCTCGATCTGGATACGCTTGAGAGCGTCGGCCGGGGTAACGTTGGGCACCACGTCCCAGGTGGTGAAGGTGCGCCCGGCGAAGAAGCTGCCGGTCTTGGTGTAGTTGGTTTCACAGGCCTTCTGGGCACTGGCGTCGAAAGCCAGCAGGCCCAGGGCGGCGACCATCACGTACGAAATCCTCATTTCTGCTCCCTTTCGCACGGCGCCAATCCCGACGCCTTCCATGCGTCGGGATAGTATCCATGGCATTCAGGGCGCGTTCAATCGAGGGGCGTGCCCAGCGCCGGTCCGTCATGCGACTCGCCCTTGGCCACCAACGTGGTCAGGGCCAGGTCGCCGGTCACGTTCAGGGCGGTACGGCACATGTCCAGGAAGTGGTTCACGCCCAGGATCAGGCCGATGCCCAGCGGATTCACACCGACCATCGCGCAGATCATCGCCACCACCGGCAGCGAGCCCGAAGGCACGCCCGCCGTGCCGATGCCGCCAAGGATGCAGACCGCCATCACCATGACCTGCTGGCCAATGCTCAGGTCCACGCCGAAGAACTGGGCCAGGAAGATCACCGTCACGCCCTCGAACAGGGCGGTGCCGTTCTGGTTGGCGGTGGCACCCACGGTCAGCACGAAGCGCGACACGCGCTGCGGCAGGCCCATCTGGTCCGCCACGCGCAGTGCGGTCGGCAGGGTCGCGTTGCTGGAGGCGGTGGAGAACGCCATCACCGTCGCTTCCTGGGTATCGCGGAAGAACGACAGCGGCGAGCGGCCGGACAGCCATACGGCAGTACCGTAGGTCACCACCATGTGCAGGCCGAGTGCCAGCACCACCACGCCCACGTACGCGCCCAAGCGGATGATCAGCTCGAAGCCGAACAGCGCGGCCAGATTGAACATGAAGCAGGCCACTGCGTACGGGGCCAGCCGGATGACCAGGTTGATCAGGGTCATCGAGATTTCGAACACGCCTTCGATGGCGCGGCGCAACGGGGCGACCTTCTCATTGTCGGTCAGCACCATGCCGATGCCGAACATCAGCGCGAAGAACATCAGCGACAGGATCGCGCCATTGTCCGACGCGGCCTGCAGCACATTGCTCGGCACGATCGACAGCAGCATGTCCATGCCCTTCGGCGTGCCATGGATTCCAGCGACGATTTCCTTGCTGCGTTCGGCGTTCTCCGACAGCATCATCGCGGCGACCTGCGGATCCACGCCGGCGCCCGGCTTGAGCAGGTTGACCAGCACCAGGCCGATGCCCACGGCAATGCCGGACAGCAGCACGGTATAGGCCAGGGTCTTCCAGCCGATGCGGCCCAGGGCGCGGATGTCGCCCATCTCCGACACGCCCATGATCAGCGCCGAGAAGATCAGCGGCACGATCAGCATGAAGATCAGGTTGAGGAACAGGCCCGACGCCGGGGTGGTGACGTAGTCCATGACCCACTTGGCACCGGCCTGCAGGCCATCGACGCTGCCGCCCAGGGCGTGCACGATCAGTCCCAGGATCAGGCCGATCGCAAAGCCGATGCCCATCTTCCAATGCAGGGGCAACTTCTTCTTGTCGGCAGCAGCTGCTGTCATGCGCGGGTTTCCTCGAAAAATGAATGCACTCTAACAAAGCGCGCAAGCGGCGCCGGTTCAGGTTCGCCGCGTTGGATACAGCGGCGCCAGGCCAGTGTCGGCGGCGCCGGTTGCCGCCGACCAGTGCGGTCCGTCACGGAAGACCTCACGCAGGCGCGCGCGCAACGGGGCCAGTTCGCCCTGCCCGCCCCAGCGCGCCTGCTGCAGGTCCAGCAACACCTGGCGCTGGGCCGGGTCATCCAGCCGGGCGATGACCTGCTCGATGCGTTTCACGCCGGCCATCGCACACAGCCGTGCCTCCACCTGGTCGAAGCCTTCACCATCCAGCGCACGGCGCAGTTCGGCCAAGCCGGCACGCCCGCTCACCACGGTCGGCACAGAGGGCGTGCCGGCTGCAGGCGCCGCCGCACGCGGGCGTCGGCCTCGCTGCCAGCCCCACAACAGGGTCAACAGCCACAGCAGCGCCAGGCCAATGGCCGCCGCCATCCACGGCCACGGACGCTCGGACAGGCCGCTGGCGCGTGGATCGGTCGCGGCGATACGCGCATCCTGTCCATCGCTGCCCGGCAGCGCGGCAGCGGTGTCGATCGGTGGCAGCGCTGCCGGCGAGGCAGTGGCAGCGCCGGTACCGGCCGCAACGGCCAGCGTCATGTCCGGCAGCTTCGCTTCCTGTGCCTTGCCGTTGCGCACATCCCACCAGGGCAGGCGTGGTCCCGGCACCACCAGCGAACCCGGCTGGCGCGGCACGATCGAATAGCGGCGGGTGATCTTCAGGCGCGGCGTGCTGCCGTTGAAGGTCTCTTCGTACTGTGCCGGTTCGGCAAACACCTGCGCGTTGGCGCCGACATCCGGCACCGGCAGGTCGGTGAACTGTGCTCGGGTCGCGCCTTCGGCAACCGCTTCGACCACCACGTTGGCTGCCTCGCCGGTACGGGCACTGGTGGGCGCGCTGGTGTAGCGCAGCTGCAGGCTCTGCAGGGGCAACCACGGCTGCGGCGCCTGTGCCGGCTGTGCCTGCACCTGCAACGTGCGGTCTGCGCCGGTGGCATTCATGCGGCCATCGCCGCCCCCGAAGAAGTCATCGAAGAAACCTCCGGCGCTGCGCCCGCTGAAACGCGCACCGGACAGCCGCAACGCGCCGCTGCGCTCGGGGATCAGCAGGAAACGTCGTTCGACCACGTTGTAGCGGCGCCCGTTCACCTGCCGTACGTCGGTGCGGTCATCGCCCACCCGCTGCAACGACGCGCCCGCCGGGGTATCCAGCACCAGCTCACCGGAGGCCAGCTGCGAGGCGAAATACAAGCGCACCACCACGCCCACGCTCTGCTGCACGTACGGCGTATCGTCATCGACAAGGGTTTCGATGAAGGCCATCGCATTGCTGTCAGGCCCGGCCACGGCGGCCGCATCGACCTGCAGCGTCAGCGGCGCGGTTCGCACACTGCCCACCTGCAGGCCCGGTACCACCAGCGCACCACTGCGCCGCGGCGTCAGCGCCACGCCATACAGGTTGCGCTGCTGCATGCTGCCATTGCTCCATTCCACCTGGCGGCTGCTGGTCTGGCCGCTCAGGTCGAAGTCGGTGCGCAATGGCGTGAAGTCGGGAGCGCCCTGATCGCTCTCGACATTGAGGGTGACCGTATCACCCATCGCGATGCGGTCGCGATCCAGCCAGGCGCGTGGCTGCGCCCAGGCCAGCAGCGGCAGCCACAGCAACAGCGCCGCCAGTACCGGCCGTGACCAGTGCCCGTGCATGTTGATCGCCCGCGTCATCGCCCTTCCCTCTTCCTGCGTTCGTTTTCCAGCTGGAACTTGGCCCGCAGCAACGCGCCCGGATCATCCGGCACACGCCGCATCCACGCTTCCACCGCCTGTTGCTCCTCGCGCTCGCGCGGCGTGCGGCCCTCAGCCCCCGGTACGGGTCTGCCGTCCTTGCCAGCCTCGCCTTCGCGTGCCTGCTGCATCGCCTCCTGCATGCGCTGGCGCTGCTGCTCATCGGCCTGGGCCTGTGCCTTGGCATCCTCCACCTGTGGTGGCGCCTGCTGGCCATCGCGGCCGCGCTGGCCGGGCTGCGGGCTCGACGGGTTCTTGTCGTCACCCGCCTTGGGCTGCCCCTGCTGGCCCGACGGCGGCTGGCCCTGGCCGGGATTCTGCTGGCCCTGCTGCGCCTTCTGGCCCTGCGGGTTCTGCTGGCCCGGGGTATCGTTCTGCTGCTTCTGCTGCCCGTTCTGCGGTGGCTTCTGCTGATCCTGGCCTTTGCCACCCGACTGCCTGCGCTTGCGCGCGGCATCGACCACGGCACGGTTGGCGACCGCATCGGCCATGCCGGGATGCAACGCCAGCGCGCGGTCGTAGGCGGCGATCGCTTCGTCGTAATTGCCTTCGCGTGCCAGCGTGTTGCCCAGGTTGTACCAACCGGCATCGTTGTCGATGCCTTCGAAGCGTTTGCGTGCAGTGGTGAAGTCGCCGTTGCGGTAAGCCTGGACCCCCTCGGCCAGGCGCTGATGCTGCGCCTGGTCGCTACGCTTCCACAGCGTGCCCTGCGCGGGTTGCGAGGCCTGCGTCGCAGGTGCCTGCGCCTGCGCGTCATTCATCCATGGCACGAGGCCGACCGCGAGCACCGCCGCCAGCAGCGCACGACGGCGGAAGGCCAGCAATGCCAGCAGCATCACCGGCGGCAGCAGCCAGAAACCTTCGTCACGCCACTGTTTGCCTTCGCCCGGCCGCTGCGCCGCCGTGCCTTCGCGCGCGTCGAGTACACCGAGCGCGCGCAGATCGCTGTCATCGGCGGCGATGCGTGCATAACGGCCGCCCCCTGCAGTGGCCACCGCGCGCAGGCTGCCCTCATCCAGGGCGGCCTGGCGGATCTGCCCGCTGCCATCGCGGTAGGCCGCACCGGCAGGCGTTCCCAGGCCCAGCACCGACACCTGAAGGCCCAGGCTGCGTGCCTGCGCTGCCGCCAGTGCAGCTTCACCATCCGCCTGGTCGCTGACCAGCAGGATCTGCCCCTGCAGCGCACCGATCTGCCGCATCAGCCGTGTTGCCCAGTCGATGCCGCGGTCGGCACGCTGGCCATCGCGTGGCATCACGTCCGGCGACAGCGCATCCAGATACAGCGCAACATTGCGGCCGTCATCAGTCAGCGGCGCCACGGTGTAGGCATCATCGGCATACACCACCAGGCCCACCTGCCCGCCCTGGCGCGCGCGCAGCAGCTCGCCTACTTTCGCGCGCGCCTGCAGCAGGCGCGACGGTGGCAGATCGGTTGCGCTGATCCGGCTGGACAGGTCCAGTACCACCAGCAGCGGTGCGCTGGCCTGGAACATCGGCTGCGCCTGCTGCCGCCAGCTCGGCCCGGCCATCGCCAGCGATGCCAGTGTCCAGCCCAGCAGCGGCGCCCATGGCAGGCGCACGCGACGCTTCGCACCGGCGGCCAGCAGATGTGGCAACAGATGTGCATCCACGGCCTGCCGCCACGCATCACTGCGTCGCTGCCGGTACAGCGCCAACGCGATGATCAGCGGCAGCGCCAGCAGCGCCCACAACCACTCGGGCCGCAGGAAGTGCAGCGCGTTCCAGTCGGGAAGATTCGAAGCAAACGCGATCATCGGCGACGCTCCGGCCACAGCCAGGCCAATGCGCCCAGCAGCAATGCCAGGCCCAACGGCCACGCATAGCGTTCCTCGCGAGGGCGCAGGCTCGGGCCCTTTGCGGCCACTGGCTCCAGGCGATCGAGCTCGGCGTAGATCCCGGCCAGCTGCGCGGTATCACGCGCGCGGAAGAACTGGCCGCCGGTCATGCTGGCGATCCTCTTCAGAGTGGCCTCATCGACCGGATCCTGGTCGGTGGAAATCGGAATGCCGAACAACCGCATGCTGCCATCGCCGCCAAATGCGACTGTGTGGATGCGCACGCCCTCGGCGCGCGCCACTTCCGCGGCGCGCAGCGGTTCCAGCACACCGGCATTGCTGACACCATCGGTCAGCAGGATCAGCACGCGCTGTCCCTCCGGCTGGGTACGCAGGCGCTTGACCGCCAGGCCGATGGCATCCCCGATGGCGGTCTCGCGCCCGGCCAGCCCGACCACGCTGTCGCGCAGCTGGTCGCGCACGCTGGCCAGGTCCGCAGTCAGCGGCGTGAGCGTGTAGGCGCGGTCACCGAAGATCAGCAGGCCAACTCGGTCGCCCGCACGACGATCCAGGAAGTCGGCAAGCACGGCCTTGGCTGCGGTCAGGCGATCGACCGCCTGGCCGCCCAGCATCATGTCGCCCTCGCCCATGCTGCCGGACACGTCCATCGCCAGCATCATCTGCCGCCCCTGCTGCGGGGGCGTGATGGCGTCACCCAGCTGCTGCGGTCGCGCCAGCGCGATGCACAGTGCACACCACCCCAGCCACAGCAGCAGCGTGCGCAGCCACGACACGTCGACGCGGCCACCACCGGACAGCGCTTCCAGCTCGGCGGCAGCGTAGGGGACGCGTAGTGCAGCACCCGGCGCTGCACGGCGCTTCCACCAGCGCATCAGCAACGGCATCGGGAGGGCCAGCAGGGCCAGCGGCCACGCCAGCTGCAGGTCCGGCCACGGCCAGTAACTTGCCAGCAGGTTCATCGGCGCCGCTCCAGCAGCATCGCCAGGTAGCGTTCGCGGGCCCAGCTGCGTATGGCCGCCACGTCGCGGTTGTCGACGCGCGGGCGATAGGCGCCTTCGGCCAACAGGCTGCGGTGGTCATCGGCCAGCGTGCGCTGCGGGTCGAGGCGTTGCCACCAGGCGTCATCGCGCAGCGATTCACTGCCCGGCTTCGCATGGCGTGCGGCACGGCGCAGCAGTCCGGCGATGGCCGCCAGTTCGGCCGTAGCGTCGGGGGCGATTGCCAGTTCCTGATCGAACAGCTGCAACCAGCGCTGGCGGCGGCGGCGACGTCGCCACATCACCACGGCGATCACCAGCAGCACCAGCACGACCACCGCGCCGATCATCAGGTAACCGGGGGCTGGCGGCCACCATGACGGTGCCGGCGGCAGCTGCACATCGCGCAACGGCAGCGCGGCGCTCATGCCGGCACCTCGGTCGGCGACGGCGCCAGCCAAGCGTCGCTGGACGCATCGGAGGACAGCACCTGCACGTCGACGCGGCGTGCGCCGAGCTGGCGCCGCAGTTCCTGCAGCGGTTCGACAAAGTGCGCCTGCCAGTGCGCCTGCACTTCGCTGCGGCGCAGGTCGAGACCGATGCGCTGCTGCGCGGTCTGGAACTGCAACGCCGCCGACGGTGGCTGCAGCTCCAGTGGATCGACCAGCAGCACCAGGCTGAGGTCGTGATGCTGGGCCAGCGCGCTCCAGCGCGCCGGTGGAATGCGGATGGCCTGCTGCGGATCGGCCAGCACCAGCATGCGCGCGCCTGGGCGCAGCACGCGGCCGGCATGATCCAGCGCGCGCTCCAAGCCCAGATCATCGGCCGGCGGCTGTGCGTACCAGCGGGTCAGCGCGTCGAGCACGCGCAGCACGCCGCGTGGCCCACCCGCGGGGGTGATCGGTGCTTCGCGGTCGCTGCCACGCAATGCGCCCACGCGGTCGCCACGGCGCTGCGCCGACCACGCGGCAACAGCACCCGCGCGTGCGGCCTGCACCGATTTGAAGCGCACGCGGGTACCGAAGTACAGCGCCGGCGACGTGTCGGCCACGATCAGGCTGACCCGCTCACGCTCGGCCTGGAACAGTTTGGTATGGGCGCGGCCGGTGCGCGCCGTCACGCGCCAATCGATGTGGCGCGCGTCGTCGCCGGCCACGTATTCGCGCGACTCGGCGTACTCCATGCCGCGGCCGCGCAGCGGGGATGGTGCCTGGCCCGCGTTGCCGGTGCGGCCACGGCGCGGCGGCGGCGGACGCTGTGCCAGCCGGCGCAGCGCGACCAGTTCGGCCAGCTGCGGGCGCAGCCCGTCACCTTCGAGCGCAGACGGTGCCTGTTCCAGGGATCGATCGGTCATGCGCAGGCTCAGGGTGCCGGCACCCGGGCCAGCAGCTCCTGCACCAGGCGCTCGCCGTCCCAGCCTTCGGCGGTGGCTTCATAGCTGGGCAGCACGCGATGGCGCAGCACGTCGGCGGCGACCGCGCGCACGTCGTCGGGCGTGACGAAGTCACGGCCAGCCAACCACGCCCGCGCGCGGGCGCAGCGTTCCAGTGCGATGGAACCGCGCGGGCTTGCCCCCCATGCGATGCGGCGGCCGAGGCCGGCGTCGTAGCGCGATGGATCACGCGAGGCCAGCACCAGTTCGATCAGGTAGCGCTCCAGTGCCGGTGCCATGTGCAGGTCCAGCACTTCGCGGCGGGCGTCGAACACGTCCTGCATCGGCATCTTGTCCGGCGCCGGCGCGGCCTCGCCCAATGCACCACGGGCACGCTCACGGGCCAGCCGCAGGATCTCCGATTCGGCGGCCTGGTCCGGGTAACCGATGCGCACATGCATCAGGAAGCGGTCCAGCTGCGCTTCCGGCAGCGGGAACGTGCCTTCCTGCTCGATCGGATTCTGCGTGGCCATCACCAGGAACAGCGGCGGCAGCGCATAGGTATGGCGGCCAACCGTGACCTGGCGCTCGCCCATGGCTTCCAGCAGCGCCGACTGCACCTTGGCCGGCGCACGGTTGATCTCGTCGGCCAGCAGGATCGGGTGGAAGATCGGGCCAGGCACGAACTCGAAGCGGCCCTCCTGAGGGCGCCAGATCTCGGTGCCGGTGAGGTCGGCCGGCAGCAGGTCGGGGGTGAACTGCACGCGGGCAAAGTCTGCTTCCAGGCGCGAGGCCAGTGCACGGATCGCCGTGGTCTTGGCCAGGCCCGGCGCGCCCTCCACCAGCAGGTGGCCGTCGGCCAGCAACGCGATCAGCAGGCGTTCGACCAGGGCCGCCTGGCCGACGATCTCGGTCGACAACGCATCGCGCAGCTGGGTGAATGCCGCATGCAGGCGGGAGGTTGCCGGCGCGGGCGGCGGCGAGACAGTTTCGGGCATCGGCGGTGGCAGGTTCATGGGGGCCTTTGACCGGCGCAGGACGGCACGGGTTCCCGACATCATCGCAGGGCGCCTTGCGATTGGCATCAAGAACGGCTGAACAGCGCATCCGCGCATGGCGTGGATCTACCGGCGGAAACGAGGAAGGGCCGCACAGGGCGGCCCTTCTTCGAAGACTTCGGAGCGGTGGCTCAGTTCTGCTTGGCCACGCGCAGCACCTTCGGGGTGACGAACACCAGCAGTTCGGCCTTGTCCTTGTTGCGGCCGCGCTTCTTGAACAGGTTGCCCAGGAACGGCACGTCGCCCAGGAACGGCACCTTGCTGATGCTGTTGCGATCGGTGAACTCGTAGACACCACCGATCACCACGGTCTGCCCGTCCTCGACCAGCACCGCGGTATTGACTTCGCGGCGGTTGATCGACGGCACGGTGCCGTAGCCCTCCAGCTGGATCAGCTGGTCGACTTCGTCCTTCTTCACCTGCATGTTGAGGAACACGCGGTTGTCGTTGGTGATGGTCGGAGTGACCTTCAGCTCCAGCACCACTTCCTTGAACTGCACGTTCGGCGTCGCCACGCCGCCAGCGGTACCACCACTGATCGTGACGTAACCGATCTCCTTGCCCTGCTTGATCATCGCTTCGCGCTGGTTGGTGGTGACCACGCGCGGGTTGGAGATCACCTCGCCTCGCGATTCCTGCTGCATGGCCGACAGCTCCACGTCCAGCAGGTAACCGGCATTGAGGATCGACAGTGCCAGCGAACCCGGGTTGCTGGCGGCGGCCACCGGCAGGTTCCAGTTCAGGCCACGGGTGATCGCCGAGCCGGACTTCACCGGCGGCGGGCCGACCCGGCCACCGGCTTCCCAGTCACGCTCGGCCTTGGCGTTGGCCAGGTCGGTCGTCACCTGCGACTCACGGGTCTTGGCGTTGGCATCCAGGCTGCCGCTGAAGTACACGTTGTCGCGGCTGCCGCTGACACCAAACTTCGCACCCAGTTCGCGGGCGAAGGTATCGGTGGCGATGACGATGCGGCTTTCGATCAGCACCTGGTCGACCGGGCGGTCGATCACGTTGATCAGCTCGCGCATGCGCGCGATCTTCTTCGGGATGTCGCTGATCATCAGCGTGTTGGTGCGCTCGTCGGCCACGATGCGGCCGCGCGAGGACAGGAAGCCACTGTCTTCCTGCGACGAGCTGCCCGAACCACCACCGCTGCCACCACCGCCACTGCCACCAATGCCCTTGGCCTCGGTCAGCGCTTTGAAGATCTGCGTGGCGCTGTGGTAGTTGATCTGGATGTAGTCGGTCTGCAGGTCTTCGCGGTTCTCGATGGCGATGCGCGCGTCTTCCTTCTCCTGCTCGAACTTGGCCAGTTCAGCCTGCGGCGCCACCCAGATCACGCTGCCGTCGCGGCGCTTGTCCAGGCCCTTGGCGCGCAGGACGATGTCCAGCGCCTGGTCCCACGGCACATTGACCAGGCGCAGGGTCACATTGCCCTGCACCGAGTCGGACGCAACCACGTTCAGGTTGGACTCCTCGGCGATCAACTGCAGCACGGTGCGCACCGGCACGTCCTGGAAGTTGAAGGTCACCGGCTTGCCGGTGAAACCGCGCTGGCCGACGGCCTTGGCCGCCTGGGTGACGCTGCCGGCAGTGACCGCGCCGACGGCGGCCGGGGCCTGCCGCGGGCTGATCTCGACCACGTACTCATTGCCGCTCTGGTACGCCAGCGACTCCACTGCACCGCCGGTGCTCAGCACCAGCTGGGTACCGGCACCGGACGGCTTGGCGTCGATGCGCTGTACCGGCGTGGCGAAGTCGGTGACGTTCATCGGCTTCTGCAGGTTGGCCGGCAGTCGGGCATTGCCGACGTCGACCACGACGCTGTTGCCCTGCGTGCGCAGGTCAGGGATCGCGCCCTGCCCGTCGAACTGCACGATCAGGCGCCCGGCGCCGTCATCGCCACGCTTGAAATCGATCTTGGCCACCGACAGGCCTGCCGGCGCAGCGGCCGGTGCCACGGTGGCGCCCACCGGCTTTTCCGCCGGTGCGGCAGCCAGCGCCGGAGCGCAGGCCAGCATCAGCGCGACTCCCAGCGCGCTGACACGGTTCAAGGTAGAGCGCCGGATGGGACGCAGCCCCTTGGCTTGGTGAAAGGTCATCGTGCTATCCCCAGTAAACGATCATTGATCTTCAAGCGAGAGCGTTGCCGGCCGTTCCAGCCAGCCACCCGCGCCATCCGGCACCAGTTCGATCAGCTCCACGCGGTCTTCGAAGACCGCCGTGACCCGCCCGTCGCTCTGCCCCAGGTAACCGCCCGGTCGAACCCGGTAGGTGACCTTGTCCGGCCCCATCACCAGCGCCACGGTGCCTGCACCGGTACCGATGGTGCCGACCATGTCCAGCGCATCCAGCGGGAAGCCTTCCAACGGCTCCTTGCGCCGGTTCGGGTCCGGTCGCAATCCGCCGTTCCCCTGCTGCGGATTGGTCCAGGCATCGGTGAACGGATCGCGCATGCCCTGCGCGGAGTATTCAAAGGTCTCGAACTGCTGCATCACCGGCAGCGGCTCCAGCGGTTGCGCCGGTCGCGCGCGCTCGCCTTCCACCCACTTCTCAAGGTTCGGTGCGTCGCCGGGCGTGCTGGTCACGCCACGGCCGCAACCGGCCAGCAGCAGTACAGCCAGCACCATCGCACCACGTACGGTCTGCGCGCGCATCACTTCTTGCCCTCCTTGCCAGCGTCGGCCGCCTGCTGCGCCTGCACTTCGGTCTCGTCCAGGTAACGGTAGGTCTTGACCGTACCGGACAGTTCCAGTGCACCGCTGCGGACGTTGCCGCCGGTCTTTTCCTTGGGCTTGAGGTTGATGTCATGCATGGTCAGGATCACCACCCGCGGCAACGAGGCCACGCCACTGACGAATGCGCCGAACTGGTGGTAACTGCCCACCATGCGCAGCTTGATCGGCTTCTCGGCGTAGAACTCCTTGATCTGCTCCTGCTCCGGCTCGAACAGCTCGTTGGTCAGGCCGCTGGACAGCGCGGTCTGCGAGATGTCGATGATCAGGTCGGGCATTTCGGTCTTGCTCGGCAGCTGCCGCAGCATCTGCTGCAGCACCTGCTCCATCTGCGCCAGCTGCTGCTTCAGCGGCCCCAGGTTCACCGCGCGTTCCTGCTGCTTGGTGAACTCGGCGCGCAGCTCGACTTCCTTCGATTCCAGGCCGGCCAGTTCTTCGCGCTTGCCGCTGATCAGCAGCATCCACGCCACGAACATGATGACCAGCGCCAGCAACGAGCAGAAGACGATCTTGGCCTTCTGCGGCCAGTTGCCGATGTCGTTGAAATCCAGATTCTTGATGTCGATCTTCTGGCTCATGCGCGGTCCCCCTGCAGCAGCGCATTGAAGGCCTGCGGCGGCTGCGCCAGGCGGCTGCCCTCAGGCTTCGGGGCGGGTGCCGGGGCCGGCGCGGCGGCCGGAGCGGCCGGTTGGTTCGGCTTGGCCGGAGTGGCCGGCGGTACAGCGGCCGGTGCAGCGGGAGCCGCTGCCGGCTGGCCCGCTGCCGGAGCCGCAGGCGTCGCGGCACCCGGACCTGCGGCCAACGGAGCCACCGGTGCCGGCGGAGCCGTCGCTACCGACCCATCGGCGTTCAGGCCCGGCGTCGCCGAGACCTCTTCGCTCTGTGCCGGCAGTTTCACCTTGACCACGAACACGTAGGGCAGCGCCTTGATGTCGGCCAGCGGACCGACCTTGCCATCCTTGTCCTTCTCCGGGTCACGCGCTTCGATGATCGACAGCTCCGGATTGGTCATCCAGCCGGAGGTCTCCAGGTTGCGCATGTAGGCCGAAACGCGGGCGTTGGACTGGGTGCGGCCTTCCAGCGTCAGCACATCCCCTTCCTGCTTCAGTGCGGTCAGCACCACGCCATCGGGAATGGTGCGCACCAGCGCGTCGAACAGGTGGACCATCTGCGAGCGCTTGGCCTGCAGTTCCTCGATCACCTTCTTGCGGGCCAGCAGGCGTTCCTTCTGCGCGTCGAGGCGATCGATCTCCTTGTTCTGTTCCTTGACCTTCTCGATCTCGGCTTCCAGATAGGCGTTGCGGTCCATCTGGCCGCTCACCTGGCGGTCGTAATAGAACCAGATCATCAGCGACAACAGCAGGCCACCGACAGCGGCCATGCCCAGCATTGCGTAGAACTCGCGCTGGCGTTGCTTGCGCCGCTCGGCGCGCCAGGGCAATAGATTGATGCGTGCCATCAGTCGAAGCTCCTCAGCGCCAGACCGGTCGCGATCATCAGCGCGGGGGCATCCTGGGCCAACGCATGCGCGTTTACCTTCGGCCCCAGGGTCATCTGCGCCAGCGGGTTGGCGACCACGGTCGGCACGCCCAGCTGTTCCTCGACCATCTCCGGCAGGCCGCCGAGCACGGCGCAGCCGCCGGCCAGCACGATGTGATCGACGCGGTTGAATTCGCTGCCTGCATAGAAGAACTGCAGCAGGCGGCTGATCTGCTGGACCGTGGCTTCCTTGAACGGCTCCAGCACTTCCATCTCGTAGCTTTCCGGCAGGCCGCCCTGGCGCTTGGCCAGCCCGGCTTCCTCGTAGCTCAGGCCATAGCGGCGCATGATCTCGTCGGTCAGCTGCTTGCCACCGAACACCTGCTCGCGGCTGTAAAGGCTACGGCCGCCGCGCAGGACATTGAGGGTGGTCATGGTGGCGCCGATGTCGACCAGCGCAACCACGCCGTCGATGGACACCGGCAGCTCGCTGGCGACCAGGGCGTAGGCGTTCTCGACCGCGAAGGCCTCAACGTCCATCACCTTGGCCTGCAGGCCACCGAGCTCCAGCGCGGACTGGCGCAGCTCGACATTCTCCGAACGCGACGCGGCCAGCAGCACCTGGACCATCTCCGGGTTGTTCGGGATCGACCCGATCACCTCGAAGTCCAGGTTCACTTCCTCGATCGGATACGGAATGTAGTTGACCGCTTCCAGCTCGATCTGGGCTTCCATGTCGTTTTCGTCGAGATCGGCCGGCATCGGGATCACCTTGGTGATCACCGCCGACCCCGCGACGGCGGCAGCGGCCAACTTGGCCTTGCTGCCTGAACGGTTCATCGCCCGGCGGATGGCCTCACCGACGGCCTCCACTTCGACGATGTTCTTCTCCACCACCGCATTCGGCGGAAGAGGTTCCACAGCGTAATGTTCCACGCGGAAACGATTGCCGCTGCGGGACAGCTGCAAAAGCTTTACCGCAGTCGAACTGATGTCGACGCCTACAAGCGGCGACTGACTTTTTGGGATGAGCCCCACGGTTTCTCCCCTGCCGACGGGCACTTGGACGCAAGACCTGCGTCCGAGCATTAATAACGTATTCTTAGCAAATGGCAACGGCCCTGCTGTGAAATCCCTCACGGATTCACCACGCAGCCCCTGACTGTTCCCCTTGCGCTCCCCGGTGCCGACCCCAGCCGCCACCTTGCGTAATCTATACTCTGCGACCACGAAATTCGCAATCGGAATCTGAACCCGATGACTCGACTCCGCCGCTGGCTGCGCTGGATCTTCCTGATTGTCCTGGTCCTGGCGCTGATCGGCGCGGCCGCCGTGGGCGGTCTGTACTATGCCGTTTCCTCCAAGCTTCCCGACGTGCAGACCCTGCGCGACGTGGAAATGCAGGAGCCGATGTACGTCTACGCTGCCGACGGCAAGCTGATGGCGGTGTTCGGCGAGACCCGGCGCACCCCGGTCACCATGAAGGACGTGCCCGAGCGGCTGAAGCAGGCCTTCCTGGCCACCGAGGACGCCCGCTTCTACGAGCACGGCGGCGTGGACTACATGGGCATCGGCCGTGCGGTCTGGCTGCTGGCCACCACCAACGACAAGCGCGTGCCGGGTGGCTCCACCATCACCCAGCAGGTCGCCCGCCAGTTCTTCCTCAGCTCCGAGTACAGCTACACCCGCAAGCTGGCCGAGATCCTGCTGGCGCGCAAGATCGAGTCCGAGCTGAGCAAGGACGAGATCTTCGAGCTGTACCTGAACAAGAGTTTCTTCGGCAACCGCGCCTACGGCGTGGCGGCCGCCGCCGAGTTCTACTACGGCAAGAAGCTGAACGAGCTGGACCTGGACGAGATGGCCTCGCTGGCCGGTATTCCCAAGTTCCCGTCGTCGGGCAACCCGATCTCCAACCCGGAACGTGCCCGCCAGCGCCGCGACAATTACGTGCTGCAGCGCATGGCCGACCTGAAGTTCGTCAGCCAGGCCGAAGCCGACGCGGCCAAGGCCGTGCCGATGCACGCCACCGCGCATGAGCCGCCGGTGCAGGTCGATGCACCCTACGTGGCCGAGCTGGTGCGCCAGGAAATGATCGCCCGCTTCGGCGGCGACGTGGTCAACAAGGGCTACCACGTCACCACCACGATCGACTCCACCCTGCAGACCGCCGCCAACCTGGCCGTCCGTGATGGCCTGCTGCTGTACGACCACCGCCACGGTTGGCACGGCGTGGAGAAGCAGGTGCAGCTGGGCGCCGGCGACGATACCGCCGCGCTGGCCGAGCACCTGCGCGGCATGTACGGCCAGGCCGGCCTGCTGCCGGCAATCGTCGCCAGCACCGCGGCCGATGGCAGCGCCACGGTGGTGCTGGCCAACCGCACCGAGATCGTGCTGCCGGCCGGCGCCGCCAAGTGGACCAACAAGACCCCGGGCAAGCTGGTGCAGCGCGGCGACATCGTGCGCGTACGCGCCGGTGCCAAGGAAGGGGAGTGGCTGCTGGACCAGATCCCGCGCGGCCAGTCCGCACTGGTCTCGCTGGATGCCCACAGCGGCGCGCTGAAGGCGCTGGTGGGTGGCTTCAGCTTCTCCGGCAACAAGTTCAACCGCGCCACCCAGGCCCGCCGCCAGCCGGGTTCGAGCTTCAAGCCGTTCGTCTACGCGGCCGCTTTCGACAAGGGCTACAACCCAGCCTCGATCGTGCTCGACGCCCCGGTCGTGTTCCGCGATCGCCGCGGCAAGACCTGGGCCCCGCAGAACGACGGCGGCGGCTTCCGCGGCCCGATGCGCCTGCGTGAAGCGCTGGTGCAGTCGCGCAACCTGGTCTCGGTACGCCTGCTCGATGGCATGGGCGTGGACTACGCGCGCAAGTACATCAGCGAGTTTGGCTTTGCCGAATCGGAGTTGCCGCCGAACCTGTCGATGTCGCTGGGCACTGCATCGCTGACCCCGCTGTCGGTGGCGCGTGGCTACGCGGTGTTCGCCAATGGCGGCTCGCGCGTGGATACCTGGCTGATCGACCAGGTCAATGACCGCGACGGCAACCTGGTGTTCAAGGAAAACCCGGCGCTGGCCTGCCGCGACTGCGCCGGCAGCAGCGATCAGCCGGTCAACCAGGTGGTGGATGGCTTCAACTTCGGCGCCCCGGCCCCGAAGGTGGACCCGGCCGCTGCGGCCAAGGCCGAAGCCAAGACCGAAACTGCCGCCGCTCCGGCCAACCCGGATGCCCGCACCGCTCCGCGCGCGATCGACGCCCGCACCGCCTACCAGCTGGTGTCGATGATGCGCGACGTGGTCCAGCGCGGTACCGGTGTGCAGGCCAAGGTGCTCGGCCGCGAGGACGTGGGCGGCAAGACCGGCTCCACCAACGACCATCGTGACGCCTGGTTCTCCGGCTTCGGCGGCCCGTACGTGACTACCGTGTGGGTGGGCCGTGACGACTTCCGCTCGCTGGGTTACCGCGAGTACGGTGGCAAGGCGGCGCTGCCGATCTGGATCGACTACATGCGCACCGCGCTGAAGGACACCCCGATCGCGCAGAACGAGCCGCCCAGCGGCATGGTCCAGGCCACGCTCAACGGCGCGACCGAGTGGGTGAAGGTGGAAGACATGGATCGCCTGACCGACTACGACCTGAACCTCAATACGCCGCAGGCCGACGCCGCCGCGTTCGATATCTTCTGAGGAAGAGTGCAGTGGGTGCCAACCGTGGGTTGGCACCGATGCGACTGTAGAGCCGAGCGTGGGCTCGGCTCTACATCCCCACCTTGAAATACCTACGCGGATGTCACATCCGTGCGCTAGTCTGTAGCCAGGTCGCAACAGGAGTCATCGCATGCATCGCGCCCGCCAGCATGCTGCCAGCCAGACCCGCGAGCGGCGCCACCGCCTCGCCCACGAAGCCGCCCGCCTGATGGCTGAAGGCGGCATCCGCGACTACCACCAGGCCAAGCTGAAGGCCGCCAGCCGGCTCGGCATCCACGACGATGCCTCCCTGCCGCGCAACACCGAGATCGAAGACGCCCTGCGCGAGTACCAGCGGCTGTTCGCCGGGCCCCAGCACGGCAATGAACTGCAGCGCCGCCGCGAGGCCGCGATACGCGCGCTGGAGTTCCTGCACGGCTTCGCCCCACGGCTGGCCGGCCCGGTGCTGGAAGGCACCGCCGATGCCAACAGCCCGGTGCAGCTGCACCTGCACAGCGACGACCCGGAAGCCGTGCATCGCTTCCTGGACGAGCACGGCATTCCCGCCGAATCGCGGACGCGCCGGCTGCGCATGGACCGCGAACGCAGCCTGGACGTGCCGGTGTGGGTGTTCAGTGCCGAGGAGCTGACCTTCGACCTGGCCGTGCTGCCGTACGATGCGCTGCGCCAGGCGCCGCTGTCGCCGGTGGATGAGAAGCCGATGCGACGCGCGTCTGTCGCACAGCTGCGGCAGCTGCTGGCCGAGGCGGAGATCACCGCGTATATCGGCGGGTGACGGTTGAGCGGGTTCTGGTGGGTACGGACCGTTGGTCCGCACGGCGCATCGGGCATCCGGACACCTGACCGAAGAGCAGCCGAGCATGGCTCGGCTCTACAGAAGACGCGCTACCTGCTTCATTCTTCTGGTGGGTGCGGACCGTTGGTCCGCACTGTGCATCAGGCATCCGGACACCTGACCGAAGAGCAGCCGAGCATGGCTCGGCTCTACAGAAAGCGCGCTACCTGCTTCCTTCTTCTGGTGGGTGCGGACCGTTGGTCCGCACGGTGCTTCAGGCATCCGGATAGCTGACCGAAGAGCAGCCGAGCATGGCTCGGCTCTACAGGAGGTGCGTTGCCCTACCAGACATCATGGTGTTGCTCCTCCGTTTCATCGCCAAGCAGGCGCATCAGCCAGGGGGCTCCCACCCGCTGCGGGTACGCCATCATCATCCGCGCGTGCATGTTCTGCAGATCGCCCAGCAACCAGGTCTGGTTGTAGACATCGCCGAACGGATCGGACCACGCCGTCTGTATCCGCGCGCGCTCACCGCCGTTGAGGTTGGGCATCCTGTCCAGCGGGATCTCCAGTACCGGCTCCAGCGCCCGGTTGATGGCCGCGTTCTCCGCCTCCGCCGCACGCATGAGCTCCAGCCGATGGCTCACCTGCCAGCACGGGAAAGGGAAGCAGCTTCCCGTGGCATCGATGTACGCCGCGATGTCGGCCAGCATGTGAGCCTTCAGCTGCCACACCACCGCACTGTCCAGCAGCTGCCGCACCCGCAGTGTGCGCAGCGTGCCGGCGCGGACATCCTCCGGCGTGGCGAACGGCTCGCCCGGGGTTGGGCCGCCATGCCGCACCAGCACGATGCGATGGATCGCCTCCTGGGTGATGTTCTCCACGCGCAGCGCGGCGGCCTCCGGATGCACGCGCGGCGGCGGCACGCTCGATACCCGCCAGGTGTACCAGGCCGCCAAGCCCATGCCCGCCACGCACAGCAGGGCGAACAGCAGCCAGCGGTCCAGATTGCGGGTGTAGTAGTAATACCGCGCCCGCCAAAGGTAGAACGTGCGGTAGCTGATGAACCGGCTTACCCATCGATACATTGCCATCTCCTCGGCAAGGACCCCGGCGCGGCGGGGCGGATTACGCGCGTCACGCCGGGGCTCCATGGCTTACCAGCCGATGCCCACGCCGACGCCCATGCTGCGCTCACCGCTGTTGGTGAACGCACCATTGAGGCTGAAGGTGGCCGAGCCCTTCTCGTTGAGCACGCGCTGGTAGCCCACGGCCATCGCGGACTCACCCTCGCTGTAGCCCACGCCCGCACCGAGGCGGTTGTAGGTGGCCAGGCCCGCGGTGTTCATCGCCATCGCGGTCTGTGCGCTGCTCATCGCCGCCATGCGGTTGAAGCGCTTGTCCATCTTGTCCAGGCGACGCTCGAAGTTGCTGATCGCGCCATCGGTGTACTCGTTGGCGCGTGCCAGCATCTTCTCCAGTTCAGCGGTGTCGACCTGCGGCTTGGGCGTGTCGTCCTTCTTCGACTTCGGCTGCGGCGCGGGCTTCTCACCTTCGCCTGTCGACGCTACCTGCTGGCCGCCTTCGGCCTGCGGCACCGGTGCTTCTGGTTCGGGCACCGAAGCGACGGCCATTGCCCGCGGCTGCGGCGCATCGATGCGCTGCTCCAGCCCGTCCATGCGGCCGTTGAGCTGCTGCTGCATCGAGTGCAGCTGGCCGCCATTGACTGCATCACGACTGCCAGCCGCGATCAGGCCATTGGCCACGTTGGAGATGACCATGCCGTGGGTTCCGGCGAGGGTGAGCTGGTTGAGACCGTCGGCGCGGACCGAGGGGGTGTCCTGGAACACGCTGCGCAGCTGGGACTCGACCTGGTTCACGCGCGATGTGGTGCTGACCACTGCGCCGTCGAGCGCTTCCAATGCACCATTGAGCGTGGACTGGGACTGGCCCTGCACGGTGAAGCTGGGGCCGACGATGTTGCCGTTGGCATCGACCCCACCGCCGAGCGCGGACAGCGCGCCGCGCAGCTGACCGACGGTGGCAGCGTTGTGGTTGGCGGTGCCGTTGGCGATGTTTATCAAGCGACGTTGCGCCGCGGGGTTGCCGAATGAAGCAACTCCAGCTTCCGTAGCAGCGGACCCGGCGCCAAGGGCCAAAGAACCCGTCGCATCTGAATCAACCATTGCCCCAAGCCCGATCGCAATGCCTCGTGCGGAGTGCACTTGAGATCCCGCACCGACGGCGAAACCATTAGGTGCGTCGATTGAAACCGCCGAGCCACGACCGAGGGCAACAGAGTTAACGCCAAGCGCCGTCGCATAGGCACCAAGCGCCGTGCCTCCATCAGAGCCGGTGTATGCGGAATCACCTATTGCCACGCCCAAGAAGCCAGCAAATGCATCTTTGCTTAGCTCATCTGTACTGATCTTCAGAAAACGTCCCTGATACTCAATCTCGGATATGCGATTGCTCACCTCAAACAACTGGCGCCCATTAACTACATCTCGACTATCAACGGAGAGCGAGCCGTCGGCCACACCAGTCAAGCGCGCACCACCGTAGTCGATTACGCTCGCTTCCAGTTCACGCGTTGCCTGCTGGCCCATCTCCCTCTCCTTGCGCATCGCCTCCAGATCATTTCGATTCTGCGAGATCTTCTGCTCTGCCGCGTACAACTGGCTACCGGTCACGGCATCACGGCTTCCTGGCGCCACTCGTCCGTCAGCCAAGTTGGTCAGCACCATGCCGTTCACGCCACTGAGCGCGATCTGGTTCATGCCATCGCCACGGGCCGAGGGTGAATCCTGGAAGATCGAGTTGAGCTGCCCCTCCACCGTGTCCGCACGTCGGCCTGCGGTGATGACAGCGCCATCGAGCGCCATCAACGCGTCCTCAACGGTGTTCTGCGTTCCGCCCTGCACTGAGTAGTTCGGGGCAATGATGTTGCCGCTGGCGTCCATGCCTGCTCCGCCGCCAAGGGTAGCGAGGGAGTCTTTGAGCTGGGAGACGGTAGTGGCATTGTGATCGACAGTACCTCGAGCAATGTTCACGAGGCGACGCTGCATACCGCTGTTGCCGAAGGATACAACTCCAGCTTCATTTGCCTGTGCGTCTCTTCCAAGTGCCAGCGAACCATGGGCTCCGCTTCCGATCTTTGCACCCGCACCAATAGCGACACCGTCATTTGCTCCGCCACCTGCAGCCCCCACCTCCGCACCAGCCCCCATTGCAAAGCCATTCTCGGAGTCCTCGAAAACGGTAGCTCCTCGCCCAATCGCAGTTGAATTCCTACCCATTGCTCTGGCTCGCGTCCCAACAGCTGTGCCACTTTCAGCACCGGTTTTGGCCGAGTTACCGATAGCGACCCCTCCCGCTCCAGCTTCAGCAGGTTCACTAATGGGGGCCACGCCGATACTCAGATATTGACTCACGCCTTCTAAAGCTGAGATCCGTGAGTTACTTGAATGCAGTTGCTTCCCAGATACAGCCTCAGTACTGCTGGTACTCAGCAAGCCATCCGCCACACCACTGATCTTCCGGTTGGCATTGGCGCTATTGCGAACATCCAACGTCGTTCCGCTGTTCCTTTCGCCCAGACGCACATTGCCGGTCGTAGACACTTGTGCCACAAGCCCGCCAAGCGCTGCGGTTTCGACCAACGCCTTGGCTGCATCCGTCTTTGCCGCCGCCGCCTCTGTGCCCGCAGCCCTGGCAATGCTCTCCACCGCCGCCACCTTGTCATTGGTGGCATTGAGCTGCCTGCCGTTGACGGCTTCATAACTGCTGGCATTGACCAGACCATCGGCCACACCAGTCAGCTTTCGACTCGCATTCGCACTATTGCGCACATCCAACACCGTTCCGCTGTTCTTCCCACCCAGGCGGACATTGCCGTTGGCGGCGGTCTGGCTGACCAGTCCTTCCAACGCGGTGGTGCTGACCAACGCCTTGGCAGCATCTGCCTTCGCAACCGTGGCATCCGCCTGCGCAGCTGCAGCCGCCTTCTCCACGGCAGCTACCTGCACATTGGTGGCATTGAGCTGCTTGCCGTTGACCGCTTCATTGCTGCTGGCACTTACCGTGCCATCCGCCACACCGGCAACCTTCCGGCTGGCGTTGGCGCTGTTGCGCACGTCCAGTACGGTGCCGCTGTTCTTCCCACCCAGGCGGACATTGCCGGTGGCGCCTGTCTGGGAGACCAGGCCGGCGAGCGCGGTCGTCTCGGTCAGTGCCTTGGCAGCATCGGCTTTTGCGGCATTAGCCGCCGTCTGCGCGCTTGTAGCCGTGCTCTGCGCAGTGGACACGGCCTGGTTGGTCGCGAACAGCTGATTGCCGGTGATGGCATCGGTACTGCCATTGCTGACCGCGCCATCGGCAATGTACTGGATCTTGCGCTTGAGCGTAGCGCTGCCCACCGAAACGGAGTTGACCGACGCCGTGACAGAGCCGGCACCCAGTGCCACCGCGTTGTCATGGCGGGCGTTGGCCCGGTCACCCAGTGCCACGGCGCTGGTGTTGGCCGACACTGCAAGATTGCCCAGCGCAGTGGCGAACTGCGCCTTGGCCTCGCTGCCACGCCCCAGCGCAGTGGACTGCTTTGCCGTGGCCTTGCTCAGGTACCCCATTGCAGTGGCATGTTCGGCGGCCGCATTGGCGTCACCGCCTACGGCAATGGAGAAGTTCCCGCTGGCAATGGCCCGGAAGCCGGTCGCGACCGCGCCGTTTGCGCTGCGCGTGTTTGCACCGATGGAAACGCCGGCGTTCTGGCCGGTCACTCGGTTGCCCTCCGCATCGACGCCGGCCAGCGCATCGAATCCGAGTGCGACACTGCGACCGTTGTAGGCCTTGGCATTGTTGCCGATGGCGGTGCTGATGCCGTAGCTCCCCGATTCTGCGACCGCGCCCCTGCCCAGTGCCAGGGTGGTGGCATCGATACGATTGGTGGCGGACTGCGCAAGCGTCCGAACCGCTGTCAGATCATTTTTCATGGTGCCGACGTTTGCTTCGACCGCACCCAGCTTGCTGTTGGTCGCATACAACTGCTTTCCCGTGACGGCGTCGGTACTGGCTGCGGTGATCCGCCCATCGGCTACGTTGACGATCCGCCGCTTCTCCTTGTCACTGCCGACGGAGACGGTGTTCACTTCACTGGCAAGCGAATTTGCACCGATCGCCACTGAATTCTCGCTCTGCGAGAGCGATCCACTACCGATGGCAATCGAGTTCTGGCGCGTGGCTGACGCCTTGTTTCCGAAGGCAGTGGACCCGATGCCCTTGCCATAGGCGTTGGCACCCACCACTGTGCTGTGCCCCAGCTGGGCGGTGGCGTTGTAGCCAACTGCAACGCTGTCCACGCCACTGATGTATGCCTGCTGACCGAGAGCAGTGTTGTAGTTGCCAAGCACCTTGGCCTTGTGACCAAAGGTGGCGTTCCACGATCCATCGTTGTAGGCCCCGCCGCCCATGATCAGATACTCCTTGGACGTGGACAACTTGGCGTTTGCATAAGGGGCCGCGTCCGTTTGGCCGAGATGCGGGGCGCAGCGGAGCTCGGGCTTACCCAGATCAAAGACGTTGCAGCCTTGGAATTCGACTGCGCCGGCGTCCATAACGCCAATCGTGGATACGGAAAGCGCAACAACCCGCAACGCAAGCTTCCTTCTTGAAGCACCACAGCACCTTGCGACAGCCAGCTCGCTCGCTACCACCCAGCACTGGCGTGCTGCATTCCAGATACGCCGATAGATTCGATTCATGGTCTTTCTCCTTAACAGTTTGTGGAAAAACATCCCGCGCCAGGCGCGGGACGCAGGGAGGGGGATCAGCTGGACTGGATGGCCACGTCCTGGACATGCTCGCGATAACCGTCCTGGCTAAGCCGGTAGCGCAGGCGCAGCGAATTGCCCGGCTGCGGTTGGAACGGCAGGGTGAAATCGGCGTCCGGGTACAGGCTGTGCGAGAGGTCGTGCGGCGTGCAGACGCCGGCGGCCGTACATTCGGCCGCATGGACGATGCCCACGCGCAGGGTGCCGCTGTTGTGCAGCGTGTTGCCGCGCACCTGCAGGTCGACCACGCCATCGGCGGGCACCACGTTCACCAGCGCGCCCCACACCAGGCTGACGCCGACATCGGCGTGCGCAGCGTCGTCGCTGCTTTCCAGTTCAGTGCCTTCCGGGCCGCGCACACCTTCGAAGTACACGCGATATGCGGTTTCCTTCTGCACCGGCTGCAGGGGGATCAGCCGGATCAGGCGATTGCCACCGCCTGACAGCGCGAACTTTCCGGGCGTGATGGCAATGGCCGAATCGGCAACCTCGATGTCCTGCTCCTGTTCGCGGGGCGTTGCCGGGTTGTCGATGCGGCGCAGGCTGGCCTGTACATACTGCGGGCGGGTGGACTGCGAGTAGACGCGTATCTGCGCACCCCGCTTGGCATCCATCGCGGTTCGCATGGGATGGATGGACAGGTTGGCGTGTGCTGATGGCGCAAGCAGCGCACTCAACGGCAGCATCCAGACGATCAGTTTGTTCATGGCAGGCTCCGTGTGGGATCAGGGTTTGGCGGTGGGTACGCGCAGTTCCACCGTCAGCTCGCCCTCGTAGAGACCGGGGCGCTTGCTGGCGACGGGGGTGGGAGGTGTCAGCAATGTCAGCGGCGTGGGCACGCAATAGACCGGCTGGCTGATGCCGGGCAGCATCACCAGGCGCAGTTCGGCGCTGTCGATGCCATGCAGCAGTTCTTCCACGCCATGCCGCATGCGGATATCGCGCCCGCCGTAGTTCAGGCTGACGTGGTAGTCCAGGCGCTGGCGGTCGTCGCTGCCACCATCGCGGTGCCAGACCGCGAAGTCGCTGCCGGGTGGCGGGCGCGGCCCGCTGTCGCGCACGGTGACGCCGAGGAACTCGCTCTGCGAGCCGAGGCCGTCGTAGAGGCACATCTCCAGCTGCTTGCGGCCGCCCACCATCTGCTTGATGGGGTCGTAGCGCAGGTCCATGTTGACCAGCGGCGCAATGGTGTCGAAGGCTGGGAAGTAGATCGAGATCGCGTCGTAGTCGGTGACGGTGAAGTCGAAGTTGAAGGTGGCTGTGGCGACGGGTGCTGCGGCGGGGTCGGCCTTGATGTTCAGGCGCATCGTGGCCTTCCAGTGACCTGCGACGAGGCGCGCCAGTTCTGATGGTGGAAGCGCAAGCCTCGCACCCGTACCGATTGGCTGATCGATACCACAGGTGTAATAGAAGGCTTCATAGAGCGCCCGCTGACTGCTGTCCCAGTAGTCCGGGCTGCAAGTCCAATCGCTCAGTATTCTCTGAAGGCTTCCGAGCAGCCGAAGCTCTGCCTGCAGGCCGGTCCGGATCTCTACAAGCCGCAAAGCGACTTCGGATGGTCCGCTAACTATCGATGAATCTCCTTCGGTCGGGCACCGACCGAATTCACTGTCTGAAGCAGACTCACACACCACATGGATCTGCCCGTACTTCATCGCCATGTCATGACTGAACCCCAGCACCGTCCTCGGCGCCCACAGCACCACGTCACCGGGCACGGCCGAGCGGTCCCACGTCATCACGATGTCCCGGCTCTGGTCGGTGGGATGTGTCTCCGGCGGCCACTGCGCCCACGCCCGTGGCATCAGCACGGCCAGCGCGCACACCAGCATCAACACGAACAACACACGCCGGCTCATGGCGTTCCTCCTGCAGCAGCGGTCTGGGGTGTGGCGGCAATCAGCGCGCGTTCCTGCAGCAGCCGGGTGACGCGGGCCTGCTGGCGGATCTCCGCCGGCAGCTGGGCCACGGCCAGCGGTTCGCAGTGCACGGCACCGACCAGCAGCACCACCTGGCGGCGCTCGCGCACCTGCAGCGGGCAGTGCAGCAGGCGGTCGTCCTGCAGCAGGTAGAGCGTTGTCTCGCGACGCGGGAAGTCGGCGACGAAGCCGCCGTTGGCGCTGGTGCCGGGCACCGGCGCGTTGAGGATGCGGGCGCCGCCCAGCGGCGCGCCGGCAAGCGTGCGGGCGGTGCCGATGAAGGTATAGGTCACTTCGATCGGCACCGGCATGCGCATCAACCGCCCCGGGGCCAGGAACATCGGGCGCACGCCGCCCACGCCGCTCACGCGGATGGCGGCCATGCTGGTATCGATGCCGGCGTCCTGCAGTTCGGCCCGGTGCGACTGGTAGGCGGTCAACGGCAGCAGCCGGCGCTCGCCGATCTGCAGCCGTTGCCGGCCTGCGCCACTCACCTGCAGTTCGGCCGCCACGCCCTGAAGGTCCAGGTCATCGGTGGCGGCTACCTGTACCGCCAGCCCAGCATCAGCGCCGCTGCCTGCGCCCCAGTAGGCCCCCCGCCGGCCCAGCGCGAAGGCGGAGCTGTGCGTGCCGCTGTAAGCGGTCTCGCTGCGGCCATGCTGCTGGTAGTACGCCACGGTGGCGCCGGTCTGTCCGTAGCGGTTCTGCAGCTGCCCGCCCAGCGATGCGCTGTAGCGGTCGTTGTTGTTGGCGCGCAGCTCGGAGGTCAGCTCACGCAACTGCGCGTCCACCTCCTGGCGATAGCTCTGGCCGACGCTGTAGTTGATCTCCGGCCGCTGGTGCTGCGGCTGGCGCATGTCCACCGCATAGCGGCGCTGGCCGTTGCCAACATGGCTGCGCTGCAGGCGGGTGAAGCTTACGTTGAGGTAGATGCCACGGTCGCGCGTGCGGGTGTCACGGGCACTGTCGTGGCTGTGCTGCTGCCACAGGCCCAGCCGCGTGGAGACGCTGAAATCCTGCCAACGATGGCTGCGGCTGAAGCTGGCCTGCCAGGTGCGGCTGAGCTGCGGCTCGCGGTGCGGTTGCAGTGGTTGCGGCGGCAGGAACGGATCCAGTGGCGCCAACGGATCATCGTCACCAGGACGGCTCCAACCGGTGCGCCAGGTCTGGCGCCGGGTATACCCCAAGTACGCCGTACCACCGGCGATCGGCAGCGAGACCGATCCGCTGAGCGAGTTGGTGCAGCCCAGGCGGTCCCGTGCATCGGCCTCGAACTGGCAGGCCTTGCCACGCATGCGCTGCTGGTAGATGTTCCAGGACGCCTTGCGCCGGTATGACAGCTGATGCTGCTGGCCGTGGCTGCCATCGCTGCCGCGCATGCCGCTGAACGTTGCGCGCATTTCCTGCGTGGCCAGCACGCGGCGCAGGTCGACGCGCAGTTCGCCATAGCTGTGCCCGCCCAGATGGGCAACGCCCGCGGTAACGGCCAGGTCGCGTGCCAATGGCACGCGCATGCCGGCCACCGCCACCTGTTCGCTGTCGAAGCGATCGCTGCGCCGCTCGTTGCGGCGGCCCCCCTGCACGAACCACTGCCATTGGCTGTCGGTCCAGTCGCCGCCCTTGTCGAAGGGGGCCTCTTCGGTACGCACCAGCACGCCATCCTCGTAGATGCGCATGCGCACCAGGTAGCTGCCGAACGGGAAGTTGCGGGTATCGATCTGGTTGATGCCGGCCTTCAGGTAGTAGGTCTGCAGCAGGCGCTCGCCGTCGAACACGTCCACGCGCGCATCGCGGGCGAGCAGGACCGTCAATGGCGAGGCCTGCACGGCGGCATCGCTGTCCACGTAAGCCTGGGTGGTGCCCACGCGGGCACCGTCGAAGCGGTCCAGCGGCAGCATGCTGAAACCGAAGGTGCCGCCCTGTGGGCTGGACAGGTTGCGGCGGTCCATGCGCCCGGCCTGCAGGTAGTACTGCTGGCCCAGGTCATGGCGGTAATAGACGTTGTCGAATTCGAAATGCGCATCGCCACCGCTGCTGCGGTAGCGCTGCTGGGTGAAGTACCAGTCGGCGGAAATATGGCCCCGCTGGAACAGGCCGAGGACGCCAGTGCCGCGCGCACTGAACGACTGGTAGTCGCGCCCACCGGTGAGGTTGAGCACCTGCTGGTGCAGGAAAGCGTTCTCGGCATTGCTGCTGAGCGCGTGGAAGCGTTCCGCGGCGGGCTCGCCACCGATCCACTGGCGGGCCACGAACAGGCGCACAGCGCCCTCCCCTTCGTCGTACAGCGCACGCGCGGCGGCAGGATCTTCCGGGGGATCCAGATAGCCGCAACCGGCCTCGGCGCCACCGAAGCGGCAGGCCAGGTGGCTGTTGCGTGGCAGCGGCTGCGACAGCGCCGGCAGCAGCGCGGCCTGCGCCTCGGCGGACAGGTCCAGTGCCTGCAGCACGCGCGCGGGATCTTCCAGCTGCACATGCTCCAGGGTGACGCGCACCGGCGACAGCCCGGCCGAGCGGCCGAACAGCCGGATGTCGAGTTGTTCGGTCTGTCCTTCGACCAGATCTTCGAAACCGGGCGGGACGCCGCGCGCGGCCGCCAGCGGAGTGGACAACGCCAGGGCGAGCGCGACCGCCAGCCGGGTAACGGCGGGGGCGTGTGGGGTCATGGGGGGTACGCTGGGGTAGCGGCCGGCCCGGAGTGCGGGCCGGCGCGGGAAGCCGTGGATCAGGGCTTCTGGTTCATGACGATGTAGACCATGCCTTCATAGCGGCCGCTGACCGTAAGCGGGCCACCGGCACCCGCCTGGGCGATGGTCAGGGGCATCGAGATGGAGGCACCCGGCGTCGAGCTGGCGCCGTTGAACAGGTCAGCCGCCTTGAACTCGGTGACCGCAGTGGTCAGCGCGTCGGTGTTCAGGCTGACGGCCAGCGGCACGCGCGTGGCACCATTAGTCAGCACCGGATCATGGCCGAGGCGCACCTCGATGTCCGCGGTTTCGTCATTGGAATGGATGCGCACCTGCTGCGTCGACGGCAGCAGGCCACGCAGCGGATCGTGGGTCAGCTGCACGGTGTCCGGCAGCGGGGTGCCATCGTCGCGCAGCAGTGCCAGGGTCGGGTCGACGTCGGCATAGACGGAGATCTTGGTTTCCAGCGCGTGCGCGGACAGCGAAGCAGTGGCCAGCGCTGCAGCGAGCGCGGCCTTCTTGATGATGGCGTGCATGGTTGTCTCTCTCGGACAAAGGGGGAATATGAAAGCTCCCCTCCCCAAGGAGAAAAGGGAGGGGAGCATCGCCCGCGGGGATGGGTGCGGGCGACGGAGAGAATGTTAGAAATCCATTGCCATGCAGGCCATTCAAGCATTCCTAAAACGTTGAACGTTAAGGGGAATTCTTGAATTCGCTCAATGTTTGAGGGTTATGCAATTTCCCTCATCGGTTCAATGCAACAAACCTCATTGCATTGAATTTGTAGAGCCGATGCTCGGCTGCCGTTCGCTTCAACCTGCAGGCACGACGGTGACGTGATCGACATCGATGTCGGTGGGCTTGAAGCGATGCGTGTCGACCTTGCCACGCAGTTCAACCACGGTGTCGGCGCCAATGGCCTGCGGCGGCAGGTCTTCGTCATCGATCTCGACCTCGATCTGGCCGCTGGCATCACGGAACTGGTAGCGCTCGTCACCAATCTTGGCGATGAGGGTGCCACGCAGTACCACCGGATGGTCATCGCGCTGCGCACGTGCGTCAGCGACGGTGCTGGCAGCGGCCCCTGCCCCCGGCCCCGTGTACTGCGCAAAGGCCTGCGGGCTCAGCAGGGCCAGCGGCGTGGCGATGAAAGCGAGGGCGAGCAGTCGGTTCATGGCGTTCTCCATACAGGGGTCAGTACGCACAGGTTCTATCGCCTTCGACGTGATACCCATGCAACAGATCCGAAAAGATGTGAATGCGACATTCATTGTCAGAGCGCGTTCAGATCCGGAAGCGGGCTCTTGTAGAGCCGAGCCCATGCTCGGCTGGCGCCCGTCCACACCGCGCAGCCGAGCATGGGCTGGGCTCTACACCGATCATCCGGGAATCGTGCGGACCAACGTTCCGCAGTCGGCATCCGCCGAAGACGATCAGGACAAAAAAAACGCCCCGCGGATGCGGGGCGTTCTCAGCACAACCTTCGCGGGCGATCAGCCCTGGTAGTCGCGCACGTCGCTGCCGGTGTAGACCTGGCGCGGACGGCCGATCTTCATTTCCGGATCGACCTGCTGTTCCAGCCAATGCGACACCCAGCCGGAGGTACGGCCCAGGGCGAACATGACGGTGAACATTTCAGTCGGGATCTGCAGCGCCTTGTAGATGATGCCGCTGTAGAAATCGACGTTCGGGTACAGCTTGCGGGCGACGAAGTACTCGTCCTGCAGCGCAGCCTGTTCCAGCTTCACGGCCACGTCCAGCAGCGGATCCTGCACGCCCAGCTGCTTGAGCACCTTGCTGGTCATCTCGCCGATGACCTTGGCGCGCGGGTCGAAGTTCTTGTAGACGCGGTGGCCGAAGCCCATCAGGCGGAAGCCGGAGGTCTTGTCCTTGGCCTTGACCACGGCGGACTCGACGTTGTCGGCGCTGCCGATCTCTTCCAGCATCTTCAGCACGGCTTCGTTGGCACCGCCGTGGGCCGGACCCCACAGCGCGGTGACGCCCGCAGCGACCGACGCGTACGGGTTGGCACCGGTCGAGCCGACCAGGCGCACGGTCGAGGTCGAGGCGTTCTGCTCGTGGTCGGCATGCAGGATGAACAGCAGGTCCAGTGCCTTCACCACGTCCGGGTTCAGGTCGTACTGGCCGTCAGCGGACTCGAAGGTCTGCTTCAGGAAGCGGCTGACGTAGTCCAGCGAGGTGTCCGGCTTGTTGGCCGGCAGGCCCTTGCCGTGGCGGTAGATCAGCGCCGACAGGGTCGGCACCTTGGCGATCAGGCGCACGGCGGCCTTGCGGCGCTGCTCGGCGTCGGACAGGTCCAGCGAGTCGTGGTAGATGGCCGACAGCTGCGCGATCGCGGCCGCCAGGATCGCCATCGGGTGGGCATCCTTGGCAAAGCTGCCGATCAGGGTGTTGATCGACTCATCGACGTTGGCTTCGGCGGTCAGCTCATCGGTGAAGGCCTTCAGCTGCTCGGCGCTCGGGCGCTCGCCGTTGATCAGCAGGTAGGCCACTTCGACGTAGCTCGACTTTTCCGACAGCTGTTCGATCGGGTAGCCGCGGTACAGCAGCACGCCCTTGTCGCCGTCGATGTAGGTGATGGCGGACTTGCAGCTGGCCGTCGCGGTGAAGCCGGAATCGTAGGTGAAGAAACCCGTTTCCTTGGTCAGCTTCGCGATGTCGACGCAGTCGTTGCCAAGGGTGGGTTTGATGACGGGCAGAACGACGGACTTGTCGCCGGCGTTGAGCGTGACCTGATCAAGATCGGACACTGTGTGCGCTCCTTCATGGGAAGGCGCCTGCCCAAGCGCATTGGTCAGGCACGTGAATGACGTCCTCGGCCTGTGCCGGGGATCACGTCATTATCGCACAGCAGCATTTGTCGGGTGCTAGACGGAAGTCGTATACGACAGGCGGCCAGACACCGGCCGTTGAGCGGCCCGGATCGGCAAAAGCGTTGTCACACGAACGCAGTGTTCCGTCCATCCAAACGCCCGTTGGGTTGGCGTTGGGGAAAAACAAACGGCCGCGCAGAGCGCGGCCGTCGGTTCGAAGCTGGATCGACAGATCAGCGCGCGTAGCGCTTCTGGAACTTGTCGATACGGCCCGAGGTGTCGATGACCTTGTGCTTGCCCGTGTAGAACGGGTGCGAAGCCGAGGAAATTTCAACCTTGACCAGCGGGTATTCGTTGCCGTCTTCCCACTGGATGGTTTCCTTCGTCGCCATGGTGGAGCGGGTCAGGATCTTGAAATCGGAGGTGACGTCATGGAAGACGACGTCGCGGTAGTTCGGATGGATATCGGCCTTCATGGGCTCACACCGTAAATGGGCTGGTGGTCAAGAGCGGCATTATAAGCACCGGTTGCCGCTCGGGGCAACCGGTGCGGGGCAACGGACGTCAGTCCGCGCCCAGGGCCTGGCGCACCAGGGCCTCGAAACGCTGCTGGTCGTAGGCCATCAGCAGATCGCAGTTGTCCGGCTGGCCGGTCTGGCGGTTCCAGTCGACGATGGTGGCGCCGCGGCTGAACGTGCCATTCAGCTCGACGTTCAGCGGCCGCGACTCGACCTGCAGCTGCCCTTCCGGATTCAGCGCCCACGCCATGGCCACCGCATCGGCGGTATACCAGCGGCCGCCCTTGGCATCTTCCGACAGCGCGCGGGTCTTGCGCGAGATCAGTTCGTAGAAGCGGGCGCGATCGGAATCGGCCTGCAGCCATTTCTCGGCGTCCTCCAGCGGCAGGCCGTGGGCAACGGTGGCCTCCCAGTCCGACACCAGCAGGTGCTTGAACGAGGTGAACACCACGTGCGCGGCTTCCGGATCGAACGCGATGTTGAATTCGGCTGCCGGGGTGATGTTGCCGTGGCAGGTAACCGCACCGCCCATCACCACGATGCGCTTGATGCGCTGGGGCAGGGTCGGGTCCAGCTTCAGTGCCAGCGCCAGATTGGTCAGCGGGCCCAACATCACCAGCATCAGTTCGCCGGCGTGTTCGTGCGACAGGCGCAGGATGGCCAGGGCAGCGTGCTCGGCCTCGGCCTGGCGGCTCGGCGGCGGCAGGTCCACGTCGCCGTAGCCATCACGGCCATGCACGTGGGCAGCGTCAACGGAGGGATGCAGCAGCGGATCCGGGCTGCCGGCAAACACCGGTACGTCGGGGCGGCCGACGATGTCACAGAGCTTGAGGGCGTTGCGGACGGTGTATTCGAGGCCGACATTGCCGGCGGCGATGGTCAGGGCGACCACGTCGTGCCGTTCATCGGCAAAGGCCATCAGCAGGGCCAGGGCGTCGTCCACACCGGGATCGGTGTCGATCAACAGGGGGATCTTGTGGGTCATCGTTGCCGTCTTCAGATCGGCAACGAAGTGTGGACCGGGATGATGACCGTTGCAAGTACGGGGGTTGGGGTTCTGGCAGGGCTGCGCCCTGCACCCGCAGAGGCAGGAGCAACGGCAACGGCAAAAGCTGGTTTCCTGAGCGATGGCGGGGTGGGGCCGGTTGCGGGGGACGCTGCAAGTACGTCCATGTAAGCTCGGTCGCCGCATCCATGCGGCTCACGCCCCCGCAACCGGACCCATCCCGCCTTCGACAGATCGCTACCGCTGCTGGTAGGTGTCGACCTTGGTCGACACATCCACGCGATGCTTGGATGAACATGGGAATAATCGAAAAGGCTTTCCGTAGAGTCGAGCCATGCTCGACTCCCGCGCGCAGCGCGAACGGCAGCCGAGCATGGGCTCGGCTCTACAGGGATCAGGCCGAGGCGTAACGCACCGCGGTGCCGATCCAGCGCTGCACCACGCGATCAGCCAGGGCCGGTTGCTGGGCCAACAGGCGCTCGGCCAATTCATGCACGCCGGGCAGCAGGCCAGCGTCGCGGGCCAGGTCGGCAATGCGGAAACCGGCCAGGCCGGTCTGGCGCGTCCCGAGCAGTTCGCCGGGGCCGCGCAGTTCCAGGTCCTTCTCGGCGATGACGAAACCATCGTTGGTTTCGCGCATGGTCTGCAGGCGCTCGCGCGCCATCTGCGAGAGCGGGGCCTGGTACAGCAGCACGCAGCGCGATACCGCCGAACCACGACCCACGCGGCCACGCAACTGGTGCAGCTGGGCCAGGCCGAGGCGCTCGGCGTTCTCGATCACCATCAACGAAGCATTCGGCACGTCCACACCCACTTCGATGACCGTGGTCGCCACCAGCAGGTCGATCTCGCCGGCCTTGAACGCCACCATCGTCGCCAGCTTCTCGGCGGCCTTGAGGCGGCCATGCACCAGCCCGACGCGCACGCCGGGCAGCAGCGCCTGCAGTGATTCGTAGGTGGCCTGCGCCGGGGTGGCATCCAGCTCTTCGCTTTCCTCGATGAGCGTACACACCCAGTACACCTGCCGCCCTTCCTGGCAGGCAAGTGCGATGCGCTCGATCAGTTCCGGGCGACGATCATTGTTGAGCGCGACCGTCTGCACCGGTGTACGTCCCGGCGGCAGTTCGTCGATCGCCGACACATCCAGGTCCGCGTACTCGGACATCGCCAGCGTGCGCGGAATCGGCGTGGCGGTCATCACCAGCTGGTGCGGCACGCTGCTGCCGCCCGCGCCCTTGTCGCGCAGGGCCAAGCGCTGGTGCACGCCGAAGCGGTGCTGCTCGTCGACGATGGCCAGCGCCAGGTCCTGGAACACCACCGCCTCCTGCATCAGCGCGTGGGTACCGACCACCACCTGTGCTTCGCCGTTGGCGACCTGCTCCATCACCTTGGCGCGCGCCTTGCCGGTGACCTTGCCGGCCAGCCAGGCGATGCGCACACCGAGCGGTTCCAGCCAGCCGCGCAGATTGTTGAGGTGCTGCTCGGCCAGCAGTTCGGTGGGTGCGGCCAACGCAACCTGCTTGCCCTGCTCCACCGCCAGCATGGCGGCCAGCGCGGCCACCACCGTCTTGCCGGAGCCGACGTCGCCCTGCACCAGCCGCAGCATCGGGCTGGGGCGCGCGAGGTCTTCACGGATCTGCTTGAACACGCGTGCCTGCGCGCCGGTCAGCGCGAACGGCAGCTGCTTCAGCAGCGCCTTGGCCAGCTTGCCAGGACCGGCCAGCGGCGGCGCATGGTGTGCCTGCAAGGCAATGCGCTGGCGCCGCAGGCTGAGGTGATGGGCCAGCAGTTCTTCCATCGCCAGGCGACGCTGCGCCGGGTGGGTACCGGCGGCCAACGCGGCCAGATCGGCATCCGGCGGTGGCCGGTGCACGGTCAGCAGCGCGCTGCGCAGCGAAGGCAGGCCCAGGCCATCGAGCCAGCCGCTGGGCAGCAATTCCAGCGTGCTCTCCTCGGGCAGGCGGTCCAGCGCCTGGCCGATCAGCTTGCGCATGGTCATCGGGCCGACGCCTTCGACGGTGGGATACACCGGGTCGAGGCGGTCGCCGAGTTCGGGATCGTCGTTGCGGCCCAGCACCTGGTAGCTGGGATGGACGATTTCCAGGCCGAGCTGGCCGGGCTTGGGCGTGCCGAAGCAGCGCAGCCGGGTGCCGACCGCGAACTGCCCGACCTGCTGCTGGCGGAAGTGGAAAAAGCGCAGCACCAAGGTGCCCTGCCCTTCGTCTTCCACCGCCACTTTCAGCATCGGCCGGTAGCGCATGCCGCGCTCGACCGCGACCACCCGCCCTTCCACCTGCGCCGGCACGCCGTTGCGCAGGTCTTCGATGCGGGTCAGCCGGGTCCGGTCTTCATAGCGCAGCGGCAGGTGAAGCCAGAGATCCTGCAGGGTGGCCAGGCCACGCGCCTGCAGCTTGGCGGCCACGGCCGGACCGACGCCGGCGAGCATCGCCAGGGATGCTTCGCCGGACGGTGACAGGACCGGGGTGACCGCCGCCTTGCGTGCCACGTGGCGGTCAGTCGATGACCATCACCGCGTCGACCTCGAAGCTGGCGCCCTTCGGCAGGCCGGAGACTTCGATGGTGGAACGGGCCGGGTACGGGGCCTGGAAGTAGTCCTGCATGACCGCGTTGACCTTGGCGAACTGGCCCAGGTCGGTCAGGTACAGGCCCAGGCGCACGACCTTGTCCAGCGAACCACCTGCGGCTTCGGCCACGGCCTTGAGGTTGTCGAAGGCGCGGCGGGCCTGTGCTTCGACGTCACCGGCGCCGACGATGTCGCCGGTGGCCGGGTCGAGCGGGATCTGGCCGGAGAAATACACGGTGTTGCCGGCGCGCACGGCCTGCGAGTACGGGCCGATGGCGGCGGGAGCCTTTTCGGTGTTGATGATCTGGCGGGACATGGGTCGCTCCGGTGCTTGGGGGAAAACAGAGCGGTGATTGTACCGGCTGGGCGCGGCATCGGCTGGGGTCGGATCCGTTTCCCGGCGGGAAACGGATCCGACCCCGTGCGTCGTGTGCGCGGAACGTCATCCACGCATGGCGTGGATCTACTGGCGGCGTACCGATTGCACGACCGACAGGCGGCGCAGGCGGCGCATCACTTCGGCCAGGTGGTTGCGGTCGCGCACCTGGATGTTGAACGCCAGCACGGCGGCGTTGAAGTCGCGATCCAGGTAGTCCACGCGCTCGATGTTGGAATGGCTCTGTGCGATGGCGGCGGCCAGCTGCGCCAGCACGCCGGTGCCGTTTTCCACTTCCACCACCAGCGAGGTGTCGTAGTCGCCGGAGACGGTGGTGTCCCAGCCGATCGGCACCCAGCGCTCGGGCGACTTGCGCAGCTCGGCCAGGTTCGGGCAGTCCATGCGGTGCACCACGATGCCCTTGCCGGCGGTGTGGTAGCCCATGATCTCGTCGCCGGGTATCGGCTGGCAGCAGCCGGCGAAGGTCACCACGCCGCGTTCGCTGCCGTTGATCAGGATCTTCTCCTGCGAGTGGTGGCGCGAATGCGGGCCGCCACGCAGTTCAGCGTAGGCCATCAGCGCCTGCGCGGCCTGGGTCGGCATCCAGTTGCCCAGTGCGACCTCGGCCAGCAGCGCTTCCAGGCGCGGGAAGCGGTGTTCGGCCAGGAACGCATCCAGGCGGCCTTTCGGCAGGCGCTCCAGCGACGAATCCATCGCTTCCAGCGCGCGGTCGAGCATGCGATGGCCGAGCTGCACGGCATCTTCGTGCTCCAGCTGCTTGAGCTGGTGGCGGATGGCGGTGCGCGCCTTGCTGGTGACCACGAATTCCAGCCACTGCGGTTTCGGCGTGGCCGAGCGAGCGGTGATGATCTCCACCGACTGCCCCGACACCAGCTTGGTGCGCAGTGGCACCAGTTTCTTGTCCACGCGCGAGGCCACCGCCATGTTGCCCACGTCGGTATGCACGGCGTAGGCGAAATCAAGCGCGGTGGAGTTGCGCGGCAGCGCCAGGATCTTGCCCTTCGGGGTGAACAGGTAGACCTCGTCAGGGAACAGGTCGACCTTGACGTTGTCGAGGAACTCCAGCGAGGAACCGGCGGCGCGCTGCGAGTCGATCAGCTCGACGATCCAGGCGTGGGCACGGCTCTGTGCGCTGTTGGGCGAATCGCCGCCGAACTTGTAGGTCCAGTGCGCGGCCACGCCGCGTTCGGCGATCAGGTCCATTTCCTCGGTACGGATCTGCACCTCGATCGGCGAGCCATACGGCCCGAACAGCACGGTATGCAGCGACTGGTAACCGTTGGCCTTGGGAATCGCGATGAAGTCGCGGAAGCGCCCATCCAGCGGCTTGAAGGTGGCGTGCACCGAGCCCAGCGCGTGGTAGCAGCTGGGCACGCTGCGCACGACCAGGCGGAAGCCGAACACATCCATCACCTGGTCGAAGGATTTGTTCTCGTCGCGCATCTTGTTGTAGATGCTCCACGGGGTCTTGATGCGGCTGATCAGCCGATGCTCGATCCCCTCCTTGGCCAGTCGCTGCGACAGCTGCACTTCCACCTGCGCCATCGCTTCGCGGCGCACCACCGGCTGGCTGCGGATGTGTTTTTCGATGATGGCGTGGCGCCATGGGTAGAGCGCCTTGAACCCCAGGTTCTGCAGCTCGCTCTTGACCAGGCTCATGCCCAGGCGCTGGGCGATGGGCGCGTAGATCTCCAGCGTCTCGCGGGCGATGCGGCCACGCGCTTCGCGGCTCTGCGCGCCCAGCGTGCGCATGTTGTGCAGGCGGTCGGCCAGCTTGATCATGATCACGCGCAGGTCGCGCGACATCGCCAGCAGCATCTTGCGGAAGCTCTCGGCGGCCGCCTCCTGGCGGTCACGGAACTTCAGCTTGTCCAGCTTGGTGACACCGTCGACCAGTTCGGCCACGGCTTCGCCGAACTCGGCGGCCAGCGCCTCGCGGGTCAGCGGGGTGTCTTCGATGGTGTCGTGCAGGATCGCGGCGATCAGCGCTTCCACGTCCAGGCCGAGTTCGGCCAGCACCTGGGCAACGGCCACCGGATGGGTGATATAGGGCTCGCCCGACTTGCGCGTCTGCCCAGCGTGCGCGGAGGCCCCGACTTCCCAGGCACGGCGCAACAGCGGCAGCTGTTCCGGCGGCAGGTAATGGGCGGCGCGTTCAAGCTGGAGGACGTAGTCGGGTACGGCGGCAGCGGGGGCTGCGGCGACCTTGGCAGTGGGGCCTGGGTTCATGCCCGAAGCCTATTCCAGCGCGACGTTTACGGCAAATCCTGAATGCGAAACAGCCCGCACGGGGCGGGCTGTTCGGTGTATCCAACGATTACGTTGATCGATGCGATCAATCGTCGTTCTTGGACATGTCTTCGTCGGCGACCACTTCGGCGGCAGCCCACTCCAGCGCTTCGCGCTCGGCGCGCTCACGCTCGGCCTTCTCGACTTCGTCGATCAGGGCGTTGTCGATCTTGCGGGCGGCGATTTCGCGCAGCGCCAGCACGGTCGGCTTGTCCTCGGTCTCGCTGTTGTCCAGCGTGGCCTGCACGCCGTTGGCGAGCTGGCGGGCACGCTTGGACGCCATCATGACCAGTTCGAAACGGTTGTTAACGACTTCCAGGCAATCTTCTACGGTGATGCGGGCCATACGGGCTCCCGGCGACCGGTCGGCCGCTCAGTCGAATGAGGGAAAGGGGACGGAGTATACTGGCAGGGGCTGGACAAAATCAAGCCAACCCCTACCCGATTCTTTTGGAATCAGTCAGTTGCACCCGGATCGGGGGTCAGCAGCGCCTGGATCAGGCCGGCGTGGCGGACCTTCTGGGCCTCCCGGCGCAGGCGGCTGGCAGTGAAGATGGCGCACAGCTCGTCCACGGCAGTGTCGAACACTTCGTTGACGATGACGTAGTCGAACTCGTTGAAGTGCAGCATTTCATCGCGGGCTGCCCCCAGCCGCTGGGCGATGACCGCTTCGCTGTCCTGGCCGCGCTTGCGCATGCGGTCCTGCAACGCCTGCTTGGACGGCGGCAGGATGAACACGGTGACCGTGCCCGGCACCAATTGGCGCACCTGCTGCGCGCCCTGCCAGTCGATCTCCAGCAGCACGTCCTGGCCGGCGGCCAGCTGCGGTTCCACCGACTGCCGGGCCGTACCCTTCCAGTCGCCGTGCACCCAGGCGTGCTCGAAGAAGTCGCCGGCGGCGATCATCTGCTCGAACTTCTCGGCACTGACGAAGTGGTAGTGCTGGCCGTTCACCTCACCGGGGCGCATCGCGCGCGAGGTAAAGGAGATCGACAGGGCGATCTGCGGGTCACGCGCCAGGGTGGCGTTGACGATGCTGCTCTTGCCGGCGCCGGACGGGGCGGCCACGATGTACAGCGTGCCACGCGCAACGGCGTCCGACGGCTTCGACGGGGCGCTCATGCGCGGAACCCAATTGGTTGATTTCGCAAAATTTTTCCTCGGTGTTCCAGATCCGGCGCGGAGGATCGCGCCAGGACGGCGGGGGCTGCGCGGAACATCCTGGAACCAGGCCCGGCAGACGCTTCCCCAGGGGGCGGGCACGCAACTTTACCAGAGCAGGCCCTTTCCGGGCCCGTCCGGCAGGCGCCGCGCCTTGTGCCACATGGGCATCCGGAGGCCTGTGCTATAACCGGCCCGTACCCAACGACAGCCCGGAGGCCTGCGCCTCCCCGCCATCCCAGGAGAACGGCATGCCATCGATGAGCCGCCGCCAGTTCCTGAAAGTGACCGGGACAACCCTGGTCGGCTCCAGCCTGGCACTGATGGGCTTCGCGCCCGGCATCGCGCTCGCGGAGGTCAGGCAATACAAGCTGACCCGCGCGACCGAGACCCGCAACACCTGTACCTACTGTTCGGTGGCCTGCGGCATCCTGATGTACAGCCTCGGCGATGGCGCCAAGAACGCCGAGCCGAGCATCTTCCACATCGAGGGCGACCCGGACCATCCGGTCAACCGCGGCACGCTGTGCCCGAAGGGTGCCGGCCTGGCCGACATCATCCACAGCAAGTCGCGCCTGCTCTACCCCGAGTACCGCGCGCCGGGCTCGAACGAGTGGAAGCGGCTGAGCTGGGACGATGCGCTGGACCGCATCGCGCGGCTGATGAAGGAAGACCGCGATGCCAACTTCGTGCAGAAGAACGAAGCCGGGCAGACGGTCAACCGCTGGCTGACCACCGGCATGCTGGCGGCCTCGGCCACCAGCAATGAAACCGCGGTGCTGACCCACAAGGTCGTCCGCTCCCTGGGCATGCTGGCATTCGACAACCAGGCACGTGTCTGACACGGCCCGACGGTGGCAGGTCTTGCCCCGACGCTAGGCCGTGGTGCGATGACGAATCACTGGGTCGACATCAAGAATGCCGACCTGATCCTGATCATGGGTGGCAACGCCGCCGAGGCGCATCCGTGCGGGTTCAAATGGGTGACCGAGGCCAAGGCCCACAACAAGGCCCGGCTGATCGTGGTCGATCCGCGCTTCAACCGCTCGGCCGCGGTGGCCGACGTGTACGCGCCGATCCGCACCGGTACCGACATCGTGTTCCTGGGCGGCCTGATCAACTACCTGCTGACCGAGGACCGCATCCAGCACGAGTACGTGCTGAACTACACCGACATGTCGTTCCTGGTGAAGGACGAGTTCGCCTTCAAGGACGGCCTGTATTCGGGCTACAACGAAGAGAAGCGCAGCTACGACCGTTCCAGCTGGGACTACGCCTACGGTGACGATGGCTTCGTGCGCAGCGACCCGACGCTGAAGGACCCGCGCTGCGTCTACAACCTGCTGAAACAACACTACGCGCGTTACACCGTGGAGATGGTCGAGCGCATCTGCGGCACGCCGGCCGACAGCATCCGCCAGGTGTGGGACATGATCGCGTCCACCGCCGGCAAGGACAAGGCGATGACCATCCTGTACGCGCTGGGCTGGACGCAGCACTCGATCGGCGCGCAGAACGTGCGTGCCGGCACCATGGTGCAGCTGCTGCTGGGCAACATCGGCGTGGCCGGTGGTGGCATGAACGCGCTGCGCGGGCACTCCAACATCCAGGGCCTGACCGACATCGGCCTGATGTCCGACCTGCTGCCCGGCTACCTGACGCTGCCGAAACAGGATGAGCAGGACTACGAGGCCTACATCGCCAAGCGCACGCAGAAGCCCCTGCGCGCCAACCAGATGTCGTTCTGGCAGAACTACCCGAAGTTCCACGTCAGTCTGATGAAATCGTGGTGGGGCGATGCTGCCACCGCCGACAACAACTGGTGCTTCGATTACCTGCCCAAGCTCGACAAGCCGTACGACATGCTGCAGGCGTACGAGCTGATGAACGAGGGCAAGATCCACGGCTACATCTGCCAGGGCTTCAACCCACTGGCTTCGGCGCCGAACAAGGGCAAGCTGATCAGCGCGTTCTCCAAGCTGAAGTTCATGGTCAGCATGGATCCGCTGGAAACCGAGACCATCGCCTTCTGGCAGAACCACGGCGCACTGAACGACGTCGACCCGAGCACGATCCAGACCGAAGTGTTCCGCCTGCCCACCACCTCCTTCGCCGAGGAGAACGGTGCGGTGGTGAATTCCTCGCGCTGGCTGCAGTGGCACTGGAAGGGGGCCAACCCGCCGGGCGAAGCGCGCAGCGACATCGAGATCATGTCCGAGCTGTTCCATCGCATCAAAGCGATGTACGAGAAGGATGGCGGTGCGTGGTGGGAGCCGGTGCGCGACCTGGCCTGGAAGTACGCCAACCCGGAGCTGCCGACGCCGGAAGAACTGGCGATGGAATACAACGGCAAGGCGCTCGTGGACGTGTTCGATCCGAAGGACCCGACCAGGCTGGTGCGCAAGGCCGGCGAGCAGCTGGCCGCGTTTGGCGACCTGCGCGACGACGGCAGCACCGCCTCCGGCTGCTGGATCTACATCGGCGCCTGGGGTCCGACCGGCAACATGATGGCGCGGCGTGACAACAGTGACCCGACCGGCATCGGCAACACGCTGGGCTGGGCCTGGGCGTGGCCGGCCAACCGCCGCGTGATGTACAACCGCGCCTCGTGCGACGTGGCCGGCCAGCCCTTCGATCCGCGCCGCACGCTGCTGGCCTGGAACGGCAAGAACTGGGGCAACGTGGACGTGCCGGACTTCAAGGCCGACGAAGATCCCGCCGGCGGGATGGGCCCGTTCATCATGAACCCGGAAGGCATCGCCCGCTTCTTCGCCAAGGCCGGCATGGCCGAGGGACCGTTCCCGGAGCACTACGAGCCCTTTGATACGCCGCTGCGCAGCAACCCGCTCAGCCCCGGCCAGGCCCTGACGCTGAACAACCCGGCGGCACGCGTGTTCGCCAGCGACCGTGCACAGATCGGTTCGCCGGACGAGTTCCCGCATGTGGCCACCACCTACCGCCTGACCGAGCATTTCCACTTCTGGACCAAGCACGGCAAGTTGAACGCCATCATCCAGCCCGAGCAGTTCGTCGAGATCGGCGCGGCATTGGCCGACGAGCTGGGCATCACCAACGGCAGCCGCGTGCGGGTGAGTTCCAAGCGTGGCCATATCGAAGCCGTTGCGATGGTGACCAAGCGGATCAAGGCCCTGCAGATCGATGGAAAGACCGTGCACCAGGTGGGCGTGCCGATCCACTGGGGCTTCCTCGGTGCGGCCAAGCCCGGATATATCGCCAATACGCTGACCAATGCCATCGGTGACGGCAACTCGCAGACGCCCGAATCGAAGTGCATCCTGGTCAAGGTCGAGAAGGTGTAGGAGAAACGCCATGTCACTGCAATCGCTGGACATCATCCGCCGCTCGGCCACCACCACGCCCTCACCGGAGGCGCGCGGTGCGCACACCGGCCAGGTCGCCAAGCTGATCGACGTGAGCAAGTGCATCGGCTGCAAGGCCTGCCAGGTCGCCTGCATGGAGTGGAACGACCTGCGCGACGAGGTCGGCAGCTGCGTTGGCAGCTATGACAACCCGCCCGACCTGAGCGAACAGTCGTGGACGGTGATGAAGTTCCGCGAGTACGAGGACGAGAAGGGCAAGCTGGAGTGGCTGATCCGCAAGGAGGGCTGCATGCACTGCAGCGACCCGGGCTGCCTGAAGGCCTGCCCGTCGCCCGGCGCGATCATCCAGTACGCCAACGGCATCGTCGACTTCCAGGAAGAGAACTGCATCGGCTGCGGCTACTGCGTGACCGGCTGCCCGTTCGACGTACCGCGCATCTCCAAGAAGGACCACAAGGCCTACAAGTGCACGCTGTGTTCGGACCGGGTGGCGGTCGGCCAGGAGCCGGCCTGTGTGAAGACCTGCCCGACCGGGGCGATCACCTTCGGCAGCAAACAGGCGATGACCGAGCACGCCGCCGGACGCGTGGAAGACCTGAAATCACGCGGCTATGAAAACGCCGGCCTGTACGACCCGCAGGGCGTCGGCGGTACCCACGTGATGTACGTGCTGCAGCATGTGGACAAGCCCGAGCTCTACGCCGACCTGCCCAAGGACCCGCGCATCAGCCCGATGGTGGAAGTCTGGAAGGGCGTAGCCAAGCCGCTGGGCGTGCTGGCGATCGCCGCCACGGCCTTTGCTGGCTTCCTGCACTACATCGGCATCGGCCGCAACACGGTCAATGACGAGGAAGAAGAACAAGCCGAGCACGAGGCGAAGAAGATCGAAGAGGAGCAGCGGCCATGAAGTACGCCCCGCACCCGCGGCAGATCATCCGTTACCGCGCGCCGACCCGCATCAACCACTGGATCGTGGCGATCTGCTTCGTGCTGACCGCGCTGTCTGGGCTGGCGTTGTTCCACCCTGCCCTGTTCCCGTTGACCCAGCTGTTCGGTGGCGGCCCGTGGACGCGCATCCTGCATCCGTTCATCGGCCTGGCCATGGTGGTGGGCTTTGCGCTGCTGGCGTTGCGCATGTGGCGCGACAATCTGCCGGCCGCCGACGACCGCGCGTGGATGCGTGGCATGCGCGACGTACTGCGCAACGAGGATGAAAAGCTGCCACCGGTCGGTCGCTTCAATGCCGGCCAGAAGCTGCTGTTCTGGGCCATCATCGGCTGCCTGTCGGCACTGCTGCTGACCGGCTTCGTGATCTGGCGGCAGTACTTCAGCCACTTCTTCCCGATCGGGGTGATCCGCTTCTCGGTGCTCGCCCATGCGTTGTTCGGCTGGGTGCTGATCTGCGCGATCGTGGTGCACATCTATGCGGCGCTCTGGATCAAGGGGTCGGTGCGGGCGATGACCCAGGGCAAGGTGACCTATGGGTGGGCGTACAAGCACCACCGACAGTGGTTCCGGGACATCCTGCGCGGGCGGCGGGAAGAGGGGTAGCGGCAGGGCCTGCGGCCCTGCACCCGCTTCAAGCCAAGGCAACAGCAACAGCGGCTATCCGTGAGATGGCGGGGTGGATCCGGTTGCGGGGGACGCTGCAAGTACCCCTCCAGGGCCCGGCCCAGCCGCTGGCGGCTGTGCGTTCGGGCGCTTGCGAAGCAGTGCTTCGCAAGCAAAGCGCCCTCACCCATGTAAGCTCGGTCGCCGCTTGCTCGTGTGCGCTGTCCCGCGCACACGGCAAGACCGGGGTTGGGCGTCCTGCCCAACCCGCCCGAGGCATGCCTCGGGCCCATGCGGCTCACGCCCCCGCAACCGACCCCACCCCGCCTTCGACAGTTGGCCGCGATCTGTCGGTGGGTGCCGACCGTTGGTCGGCACTGATCGAATCCCGACCAACGCTCGGGATCCACTTTCAACAACCGATGGGGTCAGATCCGTTTTCCTTTGGAAAACGGATCTGACCCCAACCTTTCAATTGGCCGGCAACACGCTGGACGCCAGCGCCGACAACAGCGAGGATGGAGCCTGGTTCTTCTGGCTGGCCCTGCATGGCGCAACGCATCCTTGAACCTGGTGAGATCGAGACGCTCGCCTCGCGCGATGTGCCGCGCATCATCCTGCCTGATACCGAGTCGCTGTTCGCCACACGCGCGGCACGCCTGCGCAGCCTGGCTGCGCACAGTGCCATCGGTGGTTACCTGCAGCTGCTGGCGGCGCTGGCCGATGCACAGCAGGCGCTGCTGGAGGATCTGACACCGCAGCAACGCGAGGACCTGCAGGCACAGGCGCGTGCACAGCAGTCGAGCGCGGCGGCCGGCGCCGGCATGCCATTGCGGCCGGCCAACGCGCTGCAACTGGATGCGCGCTGGCACGACTGGCTGCGCACGCTGTGCCAGCACTGTGCCGACGAAGCGGGCCTACCGGTGGAAACCCGGCAGGAGCTGCAACGCGTCGCGGCTGCTGATGATGCGTGGCTGGATGCACAGGCGCATGCGGTGCTGGAACGCGATGACGCGCCCTCAGTCGACGCCGTCGCTGCGCTGCTGGTGATGAACGCGCTGCAGGTGTACTGGGCGGTGCTCGCCGCCAGCTTCCATCCGACCGACCTGAAGCCGCTGGCCGATGCACCAGGGCTGTGCCCGCTCTGTGGCACGATGCCGGTGGCCAGCGTGGTGCAGGCGCGCCCGCCCTACGCCGCCTATCGCTACCTGTCGTGCTCGCTGTGTGCCTGCCAGTGGCATTACGTGCGCGTGCAGTGCAGCCAGTGCGGCGCCGCAGGCAAGGACATTGCCTATCGCGCCCTGGCCGATGTGGACGGTGACCGCGGCGAGGCGGTGCGCGAGAGTGCGGTGCGCGCCGAGACCTGCGACCACTGCCACAGCTATCGCAAGATCCTGTACCTGGAGAAAGATCCGTCACTGGAGCCGGTGGCCGATGACCTCGGCACGCTGGCGCTGGACCTGCTGCTGGCCGAGGAAGGCTATGCGCGCGCCAGCCAGAACCCGCTGCTGTGGCAATCCGACGGCGACTGACCTATGCCACGCTCGCACGCCACACCGGCATCGGCCGCCGCCCTGCCTTCGCTGGACCGGCTGCTGCGCCTGCCTGCGTTGTCGGCCATGATCGAACGCCACGGCCGCAGCCGCATCACCCAACTGCTGCGCGCACACCTGCAGGAACTACGCGACCGTATCAGCGCCGCGCAGCTCTCGGCCGAACGCCTCGAACAGGCCATCAACGGCCCGTCGCTGGTCGCGGCGCTCGACGCCGCACTGGCGGCCGATGCACGGCTGGACCTGCAGCCGATCTTCAACCTGACCGGCACCGTGCTGCACACCAACCTGGGCCGCGCCCTGTTGCCCGATGTCGCCGTGCAGGCGGTCACCCGCGCAATGACAGCGCCGGTCGATCTGGAATTCGACATCACCCGCGGCCGCCGCGGCGACCGCGATGCACGGGTGCAGGCGCTGGTCTGCGAACTGACCGGCGCCGAAGCCGCCACCGTGGTCAACAACAATGCGGCGGCGGTCCTGCTGCTGCTCAACAGCCTGGCCAACCGCCGCGAGGTGGTCGTCTCGCGCGGCGAACTGGTGGAGATCGGCGGCGCCTTCCGCATTCCCGATGTGATGCGCAGCGCCGGCGCGCGACTGCTGGAAGTGGGCACCACCAACCGTACCCACTCGGCCGACTTCGCCCATGCCATCGGCGCCCGTACCGCGTTGCTGATGGAAGTGCATGCCAGCAACTACGCGATCACCGGTTTCACCGCCAAGGTCGACACTGCGGCAATGGCTGCGATCGCGCACGAGCACGGCCTGCCACTGGTGGTGGACCTGGGCAGTGGCAGCCTGTGCGACCTGGCGGCCTTCGGGCTGCCGCACGAGCCCACCGTGCAGGAAGCACTGGCGGCCGGCGCCGATCTGGTTTCGTTCAGTGGCGACAAACTGCTGGGCGGCCCCCAGGCCGGGATCATCGCCGGCCGCGCCGACCTGATCGCGCGGATCAACCGCAACCCGCTCAAGCGGGCGCTGCGCATGGACAAGATGGGCCTGGCCGCACTGGAAGCCGTGCTGGCCCTGTACCGCGAACCGGAACTGCTGGCACTGCGGCTGCCGACCCTGCGCAGCCTTTCGCGCCTGCGGGATGACATCGACGAGCAGGCACACCGCCTGCTGCAGCCGATGCGCGCGTCGCTGGCCGCCGACTACGCGCTTGAACGGGCTTCGATGTACAGCCAGATCGGCAGCGGCGCGCAGCCACAGGCGCAGCTGGCCAGCGCCGGACTGCGCGTTACCAGCGCGCGCCGCGGCGGGCTGGATCGCTTGGCCAAGCGCTTGCGCCAGCTGCCGCGGCCGGTGCTGGGCCGCATTGCCGATGACGCGCTTTGGCTGGACCTGCGCTGCCTGGAACCCACCGACGAAGCCGCCTTCCTCGCGCAATGGAGCACGCTGCAGGCATGATCGTTGGCACCGCCGGGCATATCGACCATGGCAAGACCAGCCTGGTGCGCGCACTGACCGGCATCGAGACCGATCGCCTGCAGGAAGAACGCACGCGCGGCATCTCCATCGAGCTGGGCTATGCCTATGTCCCGGTGGAGAACACAGGCGGAGGGAATGCCGAGGCGACGCTGGGTTTCGTCGATGTGCCGGGCCATGAACGCTTCGTGCATACGATGGTGGCCGGCGCCACCGGCATCGATGTCGCCCTGCTGGTGATCGCCGCCGACGACGGTGTGATGCCGCAGACCCGCGAGCACCTGGCAATCCTGCAGTTGCTGGGCGTGGATCGCGGTGCAGTCGCCCTGACCAAGATCGACCGCGTGGACGCCGCGCGCATCGCCCGGGTCGAGATCGAGATCGCCGCGCTGCTGGCCGGAACGCCGCTGCAGGGTTCCCCCGTATTCGCCTGCAACAGCACGGCGCCCAATGATGCCGGCATCAACACGCTGCGTACCCGGCTGCACGCGTGGGCGTCGGACGACGCCAACACGCGCCAGGCCGAACTGCGCGGCGAGCTGTTCCGCATGCCGGTGGACCGCGTGTTCTCGCTGGCCGGCCACGGCACGCTGGTGACCGGCGCAGTGCACGGCGGCATCGCTGCCGTGGGTGAGCATCTGCAGCTGATGCCGGCCGCCACGGACGTGCGCGTACGCAGCATCCACGCGCAGAACCAGCCCAGCGAACACGCCATGGCCGGGCAGCGCTGCGCGTTGAACCTGGCTGCCATCGCCCGCGACGACATCCACCGTGGCGACTGGATCGCCGACCCGCGCGCCCTGCTGGCGACCCGTCGCGTCGACGTGCGCCTGCGGCTTTCCGCACTGGCCGCACCGTTGCGCGACTGGGCGCCGCTGCACATCCACTGGGGCACGATGCACCGGCAGGCCCATGTGGTGCTGCTGGAGGATGTCGATCATGGCGACGGACAGTTGGTGCAACTGGTGTTCGATGCACCGGTCTGCGCGATGTGCGGTGATCGATTCATCGCCCGTGATTCAGCGGCCATCCGCACGCTGGGTGGTGGCATCGTGCTCGATCCGGACCCACCACAGCGGCGCCGGCGCAGCCCGGCACGGCTCGCCTGGCTGGGCGCACTGGAGCAGCTGGCCACAGGTGCGGGAATCGGCCCGCTGTTGCAGCAGGCTTCCTTCGGCATCGCCATGGCCGCCCTGCAACGCTACTGCCGGCGCGCGGCCGACCGGATCGATCTGCCTGCAGACACACGGCGCATCGTCACCCGCGAAGACACGGTGGTCATCCTTGCTTCGCACTGGCAGGCGCTTCGCGAACAAGTGACCATGTCGCTGCGCAGCTGGCACGAGCGACGTCCGGATGAACCCGGTGTTGATAGCGGGCGCCTGCAGCGCAGTACGCTGCCCGCGCTTGCAGCGAGCCTGTGGAATGCCCTGCTGCAGGGCCTGCTGGACGACGGCAGCGTGCAGCGCGTGGGCGCTTGGTGGCGCCTGCCCGGCCATGACCATGCGCCACCGGAACGCGAACGACTTCTGCTCGAACGCGTGCTGCCGCAGCTGCACGCCGGTCGCTTCGATCCACCGTGGGTGCGCACGCTGGCCACCGGCGTTGGTCTGGCCGAAGACGAGGTCCGCGCCGTCCTGCGCCGCGCTACCGCGCGTGGCGAACTGTTCCAGGTAGTGCCGGACCTGTTCTATGCACCGGCCCGCATTGCCGAGCTGGCCGCGATCGTCGCGCAGCTGTCGCAGGCCACCGGCACGGTGGATGCGGCCACCTTCCGCGATGCCATCGGCCTGGGCCGCAAGCGCAGCATCCAGATCTTGGAGTTCTTCAACCGCGTTGGCTACACTCGACGCGTCGGTGACCAGCATCGGCCGCGCGGCGACCTGCAGTGGAACGCAGCCCGCGACTGAGCCCACCGGTGCCGCCGTACTTTCGGAAGGCATGCGCATCCGGGCATGCGGCTGGGCTTCAAACCCAGTAGGGGGCGTCGATCGTTCCCTGGTAGGTTCGACTCCTGCTGCCTTCCGCCATTGGTGTTTCCGCAGGAGATGTCGGCATGGCCACGCACGCGCAGTCCCCCGCCCCTTCAACGGCCGATGCCCCGCAACGACTGACTTCGCTGGCACACGGCGGCGGCTGCGGCTGCAAGATCGCGCCGGGCGTGCTGTCCGAACTGCTGCGTGGCGTGCCAGCGCTTCCGGCACCGGCCGAACTGCTGGTCGGCCGCGAGACCAGCGACGACGCCGCGGTGTACCGCCTCGATGACCGCCAGGCAATCGTCGCCACCACCGATTTCTTCATGCCGATTGTCGACGACCCGTTCGACTTCGGCCGCATCGCCGCCACCAACGCGCTGTCGGACCTGTACGCGATGGGGGCACGACCATTGTTCGCGCTGGCCATCGTCGGCATGCCGATCAACACGCTGCCGCAGGAGACCATCCGCGGCATCCTGCAGGGCGGCGAGCGTGCCTGCGCCGAAGCCGGCATCGTGGTCGCTGGAGGCCACAGCATCGATTCGGTGGAACCCATCTATGGCCTGGCCGCGATCGGCGTGCTCGACCCGCAGCGGCTCAGGCGCAATGCCGATGCCCGCGCCGGCGATGTGCTGGTGCTGGGCAAGCCGTTGGGCGTGGGCGTGTATTCGTCGGCGCTGAAGAAAGAAGTGCTGGACGCCGACGGCTACCAGCAGATGATCGCGTCGACCACCCGCCTGAACACCGTGGGCGTGGCCCTGGCCGCGCTGGACGGTGTGCACGCGATGACCGATGTCACCGGTTTCGGCCTGCTCGGCCACCTGCTGGAAGTGTGTCGCGCCAGTGGTGTCGCTGCGGAGGTGGACAGCGCACAGGTGCCGCTGCTGCCTCAGGCCCTGGAGCTGCTGCAGCGCGGCTGCTTGACCGGCGCGTCCGACCGCAACTGGGCCTCGTATGGTGCGGAGGTGCGTTTCGCCGATGGGTTGCCGGCACACTGGCAGCCGCTGCTGACCGACCCACAGACCAGCGGTGGGCTGCTGGTGTCCTGTGCTCCGGAAGCGGTGGATGCGGTGCTCGCCTGTTTCCACGACGCAGGGTTCGGCCAGGCGGCCGTGGTGGGGCGATTGGGCGAAGGCGCGCCGGGCGTCAGCGTGGTTTGAGACGTGAAGGTTTGCCAACACGCCGCTCCCGGACACTTGAATTATGTCCAAAATATTGGACACTCAAGCCATGAACCTGATCGACATCGGCAAGGCGGTTCGTGCCCGGCGTGAGGAACTTGGCCTGTCGCAAGGCCAACTGGCTCATCTCAGCGGCCTTTCCCGGCAAACGGTGGTCGGCCTGGAAGGGGGCACCCTGAGCGACCTGGGCGTCAATCGCGTGGGACAGTTGATGGCCGTGCTGGGCTTGGATGTTCCGGCACCCAGCACCGAAAACCGGCTGCGCAAGCAAGGCCTGAAAATGGCCGCACGAACCGCGAACGTGAGTTACGCGAGCGAACTGACGGCCGGCGAGTTGGCCCGCGTGCTGGTCAGCGGGGAGGTTCCATCGACCTATGCAGCGCAGATGGCGCACCTGCTGGATGAAGCCCCTCCCGCCATGATGGTGATGGCAGTCGAGGAGGCTGCAATCGCCGCGCAGTTGCCACCACGGCGCATCTGGCGCAACGTGGCGAAGATGGCCAACACGCTTTCTGCCCATCGCAAGGACCTGTGGATGTGAACCGGGAATTGCCTGCCGGCGCCTGGCAGGCGCTGCTGCCCCGAGCGCTGGTCCTCATCGAGGAGATTCGCCGCCACGGCGGCGTCATCGATCCGTTCTGGACGCTGGGCGGCGGAACGGTACTGATGTTTCGACATCGGCACCGACTCAGCAAGGACATCGACATCTTCATGCCGAACCCCCAGTACCTGGGCTTTGTCACTCCCCGCTTGAGCGATGTGGCCGCAAACCTGACCGGCGACTACAGCGAAGATCCCAGCGCCTGGGTCAAGCTTCAGTTCGAGGAAGGCGAGGTAGATTTCGTCGCGACTCCCAATCTTCTCGATGATGTCTGGGAGGAATGGACGATCGATGGTCAGCGCATACGGGTGGAAACGTCGGCGGAAATCATCGCCAAGAAAATGTTCCATCGCGGGAATCGGACGACACACGGGGCAGAACCAGCGTCGCGGTCATGGCAGCGGCGGGAGTACGTCACTGGGGAGCGCCAGCCGAACCGGACGCTCGTTTTGCGCAGGTGCCGCCTCGGCCAATAAACTCCACGCGCCCGAGGCGCGTCCGACGCCTCGTCGTTCCAGGACGGAAGACAGACCGGCGTCGATCGGCGGCGTGCGGCCCTCATCCTGCGCTTGGAGATCGCGTGCGAACGCGGCCAGATGCTTGCCCCCCCCGGCCCCCTTGGTGCCGACCGCCTTGCGGAAGACGAACTCCTGCTTTCCATCGGCCAACGGCCCCACGTCGATCTCTGCACTGAGAAGTTCCGGATACTGCGCGCCGTACAGATCGCGCAATGCCTTCGGCTCCAATCCGGGTACGTCCGGCAAGTTCACCTCCCGGCAGCGCTGATCAATGTGCTGGGCACGGGCGTGCCGGAGCTGGCCTACGTCCAACCGGATCATTTGCATGACGTAGGGCTCGGCCGGTCGTCGACACGAGGTGCGAAATCGCCTGGCAGGTGGATTGGACAGTGCCTTTGGCGGCAGCATACTCCTATGTCAGTGCCTGTCCGCTCATCCTGATACCTCATCTCATGCAGGATCAATGGCGGGAGAGCCCACTCCAGGCCAATCCTATTCATCACATGACTTCTCAGGCGCCTATCGTCGGAACCTCTTCCGATTCCGCCAGTGAGAATGGCTGTCCGAAGGCCCATGAGAGTGGAAACGCGCTCCGGCGCTGGCACCTCGTACATCTGAACGATTCAGCGAGCAGAAGCAGCGGAACGTTATGCATCGTAACCTTCAACGGCGATGAGCAACTGGGGCATGTGATGCGAGGCGAAAGGATCTCACCCATCAGCGCTGAAAAAGCTTCCGCATATCCCTTGTGATGCAAGCACCTGTACATATTCGTTGTGCGGAAAGCAAACGCTGCTTTAGCGCCCTCATCAGGCGCTGCGACTCGTTCATGAAGCGCCATGATCACATGCGAGAGATAGAGCAGCGCCGTGGGGAGCGCCATGTAGAGGGTCTCGTACAAGCCGTCATCGCTTGGGTCCTTGAAGATGAAGTTGAAGTTCTCCGGTGATGTCCTGATCTCGATTCGCTCAACAGTGATCAGATGAACCGCGTGCTGGAAGAATCCATAGAGACCGTATGGATTCCCCGCATCGAAGACGGCAGAGATCAGTTCCTCCGCGGAGACAAGATCGGAGAGGCCAATCTTGGCGATTGCGGAAGATAGGATCTCTCTGCGGCGGTTGCCGAGTAGTTTCTGGGTGAGCTTGGTGGGATCTCCAGCCGCGAATGCGGAATAGAATCCATCTTCATCCGCCACCATCCAAGATAGGTACATCAGGCTATCCAGAAGGGGCTTCCGGAGTAGATTGAATCCCGGAACGAACTTCCGCTTCTCGAAACACCTCAGCGACTCGAAGATGTGATGTGCGCAGTCGGAAGTCATTGCAGCCGTGATCTGATTCAAGATGACGCGCCTTGCCTCCGAGTGCAGACCCAGCTCACGCATAGCTGCCAGCGTGTCGTGCTTCTTGGCGAGCTTGCGGAACCTCCTGCCTTGTTCCCTGCTTTCAAACTTAAGGGAAACTGTCGATGCGTCGGCAGCCTCATACTCCACGAGCATCCGAGCGACCTCATCATGCAGAAAGAAGCAGTACTCGTGCGCGAGCCGAAATTCTTTGGGTATCCACCCAAGGCGATTGGATGCGATGAGAATCCCCAAGATCAAACCCCTCCGCTCAAGCATGAATCAACTTTCATCTTCCTGTCCTCAGAGCTGAGCATCGAGTTCCGGTCCGCCGACGCACCAACCCGCAGGAACACCCAACGTCAACCCTTTACCAAACTCCCGACTCAGGACATTGACCATTTTGCTCGTGCTCCAAGGGTCATGCGGCCATCCGAGGGACTCTCGGTTTTCGAGCCAGTGTACCCAATGCATCCATCGCCAAATGAGGTTCCCGGGCTCAGCCAAATCGCCCCTCTCGTTCGCGGAATGCCCGCCTAGGGAAGTGCGAGGCTCGTGACACTACTCTAGGCATTTGTGGCTGGTGGTGGAGCATATGGAAAAGATCCGCCATCTACAGGATCTAGGCGCTTAGAATTCGTCATCGGTCCTTCCACGTTTTCACGGAACGACACACTGGACTAGGCCGTTTCGGTGACAGTCGACTGTTTGAGGTGCATAGGAAGACAAGCACAGCCCCAAGGCCCATCGCAAAGGAAGATGTGACGTGTTGACAAGAGCTGGCTCTCACGCAGGACGAGGATTCCGATACCAAGACGCGGTGGCAGTTTACTTCTGTGCCAAGGAATATTCGGGCCAAGGCCACCACGGCTCGGTTTTCCCGGAGGGAGGCGACGACTTGGAGTTGAGATCTGCCACCGCTAGAACGCTGGTGCAAGTCAAGTCACGCCGGGATCACCTCGGCCCCTTTTCGCCTCGGGCAGCCACCTCCTTCATCCGAAAGATGTGGGATGCCGAGGACGTGGCGGATAGCGATCGGTTCCTGCTGGTACTAGAAAGCGACGTCGGTGAGCACCGCAGCGCGAAAGAAGAGCTTCTCGGTTTATCTTCGTATCCGCACATCGTCTCGGAACTGGGAAAGAGCAACGCAGCGGATGGATTGATCGCAAGAACCCAAGTACTCGTCCTGCCCAATCCGCGCTCTGGCGCGATAGACCTCATCGCAGCCACACAGGGCTGCACACTGCTTGAGGCAGAGATCTACTTCTCGGATCTTCTCGGCCTGGTTGGCCGAGTGTCCGATGAGAATGGCCTACGCTCAGCTGGCACTTTCATCGGCATTGCCGTCTCTGACGTCCAACATCGCCTGGAGGTACTGCAACCGCTATTGACGTCAGTCGTCCTCGAGGAGGCACTAACGCTCGGCTACTGCGATACAGTCGATTTCCTGTGGCAGGACGCAGACCCCCTATTTTACTTGGGCGTGGACGTGCAGGCATCGCATGTGGCGGCGGGCCTAGTTGTAGAGCGCCCTAAGCTTCGTGCCGCCGTTCTCTCTGGTCTGGAGTCCAGAAGAAACGCTCTAATCTACGGGGCTTCGGGATCAGGAAAGTCTGCACTTCTGTGGGAGGCGGCGCACGCTAGTCGCCACTCGGTTCGCTGGTTCCGGATCCGCAGCCTGTCGCCGCCCGCCGTGCCATCGCTGATCCAGTTGGCCCGCGCCCGCCGTGCCTCCCCTGAATCGCCGGTAGGCTTCATCATCGACGACGTCGGTCGAGGGTTCACGGAAGGCTGGACCACACTGGCCTTAGAAGTTGACCGGACCCCTGGAATTCTGCTTTTGGCGTCGGTGCGTGAGGAAGACCGCTATCCGCTGGCGGACGTTCGCCGGGCCTCGCAGATCAAAGTCGTGGGAGATGAAGCGCTCGCCGAGCGCGTCTGGCTGGAACTTCGCGAACGAAGACAAACGAGCTGGCAGGGATGGAAAGAGCCATGGGAACTTGCCGCGGGACACCTGCTGGAATACACCCACGTGCTCACCCAAGGGCAACGCTTAAGCGAGACACTTCACGCGCAAGTCGCTCAGCGGATGAATGATCCCCTGCGGCACAGCGAGCTAGACCTGCTCAGGGTCGTCAGTTGCGCGAACGCTGCTGGATGTGGGGCGAACATCTCAGACATCCCCAAGCGGCTGGGCGTTGCTCCCTCTACCATGTCCCACGCCCTTACCCGTCTCAAGGACGAGCATCTGGTCCAGAACACCGGAGATGGGCTTATCGTCGGGCTTCACGAAGTTCGTTCACAAGAGCTTCTGCGGCTGTGCCATGAGTATCCGCCACCACTCCTTCCCGAGACAGCGGCCATGGCGGTCTGGCTCGTTCCCGCCAACGACCTCAAGCGCTTCTTGGAGCGTACCCTCTCCCGACACGCAGAGTGCGACGATGCGGTCCTCGAAGCACTGGCGCTTCGACTGGAAGATGCCCCGAGCCCAGCGCTTTTCAGTGCCATTCTGACTGGCCTGGACCGTGCCAACGCGCATCGAATTGCCCGCGCGTGGCTGGACACGCCTGAGGCCAAGGCAGTGCCGAGATCATTGCTGGACACGCCCGCCGGACTCGCGATAGCGAATGTCGATCCTCCCGATATCGGGCCGGTGGTCCCGGCGTGTCGACGCTTCGGTGAGATCCGGGCGGAAGTGGTGACTTCCGGCCTGGCTGCACGCCTTCTAGCACGTCTGCCGGCGGTTCAACTGCGGCGCGTACTTGAGTCGGTCGTTCAACTACCCGAGCTCACAGAGTGCCTCGCCGCACTCTTGGGGCAAGCCGTGCCAGCAGACCACCTGCTCGAGTTCAAGCAGCTGTGCCCGCCACTCCTTTCGGCAAACTTTGAGGATGTGGTATCCCTGCTTGACGTTGCGGCACGGATCGACCGATCTCTGGCGGTCGAATGGGTCGACGATGTCGACCAATCCTTGCTCCATCAGCGCTTCAACGAGCACGTGTCCTGGGCCGAAATCCCCACTCTGCAGACCTGCGAAGAAGGCTGGATGGTCCAGTCAAACCTCTGGATTGTAGCTTCATCCGACCAGCAAAACGTTCACGAAGCAGTGGTGCGGGCGTGCGACGTTCTGGTGGCTCTGACACCGATCGCCGACGTAGTGGCGAGTACAGCGTTGGCCCCAGACGGGCATGGGGTGATGCTGCCGGGCACGGATCAACTTCTAGTGCGAAAGCGCATACCCAGGACCAGTTTCTTCGCTGAACCGGAGGTGGCCCGAAACCGTGCCTGGATTGCCATCTTGAAGGCGCAGCTTGCGGTCGACAGCTATACGTCCTATCTAGCCAAGTGCCTTGAATTTATTCGAAGCCTGAACCTGAATATCAAGAAGCTTCTGGATGAGAATTTCAGAGGAAAGAAAAATCCGTCTGCGGGAAAAGCGCTTGGCCAAATCCACGTGCAGAGCTCTACGCTGGTTGTGCCCCAACAGAAATTTTCTGCCACCCCTAGGACCCACTCAAGGCTTCAGGGAGTCATCGCGAGCTGCTCCTCAGATTTGATCGTCCGGTTCTACAAACTGCCAATGGATGCTGCCGCCTACCTGGGCTGGTTGAGTGACCTAACGAAGAGCATCTCATCGGCAGAAGCTGACGAGCCTTGGGAAATCCTATCGCCATTGCGTCCCACGGATCTGAGTGAACTGCGTTCACTCATTGAAGGTATGCAGACGCTGGCGGGAGAAGCTCACGCAAGGAACCGCTCGCCATTCATCACCCATCGCAGAGTAGCGATGCCCAGAGGTAAAGGCCTTGAAACCGCTATCAAAGCCTCAGCCCGGCACCGCGAAGCGGAACTGAGAGCTCTCGAGAGCGAGGTCAGGTCACAACTTCCCCATGGAGAAGGACGCCTTGGAGTACACCTACTACCTGACAGAGCCAACCCATCCCTTTGGCCTCCGGCAGACATTCTGATCACCGCAGAGCTCGATGGTTCCGGAACTGACATCACGTTGGAAAGCATCACTGCGGCTCTTCACGCGCTCGCCGAGAACGGGCGAAAGGTATGCCTGTTGCCGGTCATGCGTAGGCGAGGACTGACCAATCTTGCTTCTGCCGGCTACAGCACGCTGCTCCCCGCGACCAGCGAGGAGGCACGCACCTGGTGCCATCAGGCAGGAGTGGAAATAGCTCCTCTACCTCGGGTGAATGTCTTCATGCGGATCATTAGCTACTTAGGAGATGTCCAAGGAATCAAGGCGTACTGGGAGCATAAGCAACACAGAACAAGCTCTGAGCAGAACACATACCAAGCCATTCTGGGAAGCTTGGACGAATCCATATCCCATTGGCACTCGTTTGACATCTCCGCCGACCATAGGGCCGAAGGAGCGGCGTTGATTGAAGGATCTCTGAGCGGCGAATTCCCTCTGGTCGCTGGCTCATTAGAGGCTCTTCGAGGAACGGAAACTTCCGCAATGGCGCCCCTGAAGGAACTCATAGCCCAGCTAACCGTCGTTGACTGCTTAAATGCCGAGCCTCCATCCGGGTCTGGCATCGACATTGACTGACTCCTCTTCGAAAGATCTGCCTGAGTTTTTTGCCAAACGTCATCATGCCTGCAGCTTCGCCGACTACATCCGCAGCTGTTTCTGATGCTCGAGCCAGACAAGGGCTATGAGGATTTCATCGACTGTCTCTACGGGACCGAATTCCATGGAACGGAGCACTACCAACCAAAATACTCCCTTCGTTCCCCAAGTAGCAGATCGTGTTCTGGGCACTGCTCTTCCCCGCCTTGGGGACAAGGCGTAGTGGACCGGCTTCTCTTAGGCATCGCGCCTACTCGCCTCCGCCTGCCTTGGACGCGGGGCGTTGGCGGATCGAGCACGCCCAGTACGAGATCCACGATACCTGTTGTCCACTGTGCCCACCGGTCTCGGCGCCGCCCTCTTCCGCGTCCCCGCCCACGCCCGTCCCCTCTCCGACCCAAATGGCCTGTGTGCGCGCCAGCGCGTATGGATTGCAAAACGGCACTCCAGCAATCCCTTACCATCCTGACCAAGTACGTCCAATCTGTCGGCTAAGAGGCGCGCCGTCTCCTCGACGCCGATGCAAGGTGTCAACGCCCTGTGGCGACTAGGACCCCAGAAGTTCTTCGATCCAGATTTCAATCATTGAAATGCCATAGATCGGAACGACCCGCCGCGCGGACAGTCGACAAGGGAAGAGATATCGATCCGACGTCCCCCGGAAGGAGCTTGCGCACGCCCCCACTTACCCCTCTGGCCAGGCACAGCGAAGGACGCTGTGCTGCAGAGCGGCAGACAAAACCATTGAGGGACTAGGTACTGATAAAATGGAAGCTGGTCAAACCACTTCGCCGTATGCCCACCATTCCCTCATCCATTGTGCCCCCACCGAAATCCTGGGAAGAGTTTGAGGACATCTCACTTTCTGCAGCCAAGCTACGCTGGAACTCGACGGACTTCTTCCGAAACGGGCGACAAGGGCAGTCGCAAGACGGCGTAGACATCTGGGGGCACGATGACCACGATCGATATATCGGCGTGCAGTGTAAGAACACAGTCGCGGGAATCACGCTGGCCGTTGTGGAGTCGGAGATTGATAAGGCAGAGAGTTTCGCTCCAACGCTGGATCGACTCTACATCGCGACTACAGCCCCCAGAGATGCGACGCTGCAGCGATCGGTAAGGGAAATGTCTCAGTCTCGAGGACGCGAAGGGAAGTTCAAGGTGGACGTTCTCTTCTGGGACGATCTCTGCCAGGACTTGGCCAAAGATGAGTCCGTGTTCTTCTCGTATTACCCACAATTCAGGGCTGACGCTGATCCAGCGGATAGGCACGACAAAGCGTTATGGAAAGAAATCACAACACTACTCCACTCAGATGGAGTCATTGGATTTCTGGATCAGACAAACATGGCCGGGTCGTCTTTCGAACTCGCAAGGCTGATCCCACTGTGGGATTTCCAGCACAAAGGCAGATTTCCCGAATGGGAGTTCATTTCGCCCGAGCTTGACACATTGAGAAAGGATCTTTGGAACGAAGTGGACGGCTACCTCAATCTACTGGCCTTCCAAACCTTCCCAACACGCACCCCGGGATGGAACAGCGTCCCTGCAGAATGGGAGATTGAAAATCCGGAGCGGTTCTGGCGTACGGTTGAGGGATTGCACGCGCGTGCCGAGAAGATCGTCAGCCTGCACGCGTCCTTCGTCCGCACGGGTCGAAGCAAAGGGTACAGCCGCTAGCGCCAGACGAGGTGACGAGCTGACGAGATTGCTTCGGCGGCGCGTCCCGACGAATCAGCGTCTTGACTCCATGGGCGCCTGACGGCGGTAGGACAAGCCCGCGGGTGCGTCGCGAGGGGCGAGTCGGCTCCCGGGCATTGCCTGCGGTGGCCCGGTGAGCGGCACTTCGATCTGGGCACCGGTCTTGGTGCGTCCGCCGCGCAGGAACCAGACCCCGCGGGCGAAATCAAACTCGCTCCACCGGGCCGAGAGCAGCTCCATCTTGCGCACGCAAAGCGCCAGCAGCAGCCACATGCCCAGCTCGTTCTCCCGCCCGAAACGCTCGCAGGTGCGCATCGCGCGAGCCAGGCCGATCAGCTCATGCAGGGGCAACCAGCGGGTGCGGGCTCGCTCCCGGCCGCCGGCATCGCGCAAGCCAAAGCTGGCGGCCGGATTCCCGGTGGCCCAGCCCAGCACCATCGGGTATTTGAACAGGCGCACCAGATAGCGCAACAGGTCATTGGCCACGGTGGGTGCCCCGCGCGCCACGGTGGCCACCAGCAGGCGATCCACGTCCAGCGGCACGACGTCGCGGGCGCGGGTGGTGCCCAGCGTGGGGTAGAGGTGCCGCTCCAGTACCGCTTGGATGCGGTCCGGGTGCTTGTAGCGGGGGGGGGGGGGGATGTAGCGGTCCAGCCAGGCCTGCACCAGCCGGCAGACGGTGGCCCGCTGCGGATCGATGGCCTGCACAACCAGCGGCGTGTTCGGTGCGGCCGACGTAGGCCGAGGTGCGGTCTTGACACTGTGCGTACGCCGCGCGTCCAGTTGGGCCAGCCGCTTGCCGGCGGCCACATCGATATCCTGCTGGATCAGGGCCCGATCGCTGCGCGCCTTCTCGCGGGCCTGGGCCAAGGACAGATCCGGATAGCGGCCCAGGACCTTTTCCTTGGCCGCGCCGCCAAAGCGGAAGCGCAGCACCCAGGAGGCCTTGCATGCGGCGGCGCCATGGGCGCTGGCCACGAAGGTCAGGCCATCGCCGATGCCGCGATCGACAGGGCCGGCACGCAGCCAAGCGCGCAGGGCTTTATCGGTGATCAGTTCCGGGCGTTTTGGGATTCCATTGCGATCTCCACGGAGTTTGCGGGGATCTGTGGGGGATGAAATCGGGACATGCCCGAATGGGCAAAAACCCCCACTCAATCCCCACAGACAACCTGCGCTATCGTGGGATCACTTGGGATGCGGCGACCGCAACATCTTGCCAAACTGCCGGATTTTTCACGCCGAAAGTGACGGTACGGCGCTGCGTGCAACATCACTCGATGTTCTGCACCTGTTCGCGGATCTGGTCGATCAGCACCTTCAGCTCCACCGCGGCATTGGACGTACGGCTGTCCACCGACTTCGAGCCCAGCGTATTGGCTTCGCGGTTGAACTCCTGCAGCAGGAAGTCCAGGCGGCGGCCGACCGGCTCGCGCTGCTTGAGCACGCGGCGGATCTCGACAATGTGGCTGCCAAGGCGATCCAGCTCCTCATCCACGTCCAGCTTCTGCAGCCAGAGCACCAGTTCCTGCTCGGCGCGGCCGGGATCGACCGGGTGCGGCAGGTCGGCCAGGCGTGCAGCCAGCTTGGCGCGCTGGCCGTCGCGAATGGCCGGAATCAAGGTGCGCACTTCGGTGGCGATGCGTTCGATGCCGTCCACGCGCTCGCTGATGGCGGCCGACAACTTGCCGCCTTCGCGCTCACGGGCCTCGACGAAGCCGTCCAGCACCTGGTCCAGCAGGGCCAGTGCCTCGGCCTGCAGGGCGGCGGCATCGGTGGCCTCGCCGCGGGTCACGCCGGGCAGCTGCAGCAGCTCGGTGAAGCTGACCTGCAGATTGGGGAAATCCGAGGTCAGCCGGTGCGCCAGGCGGCCCAGCTGGCCCAGCAGGGCCTCGTCCACCTGCAGGTTGGCCGCTGCCTCCGGTGCACGCAGGCGCATCACCAGATCCAGCTTGCCACGGCTCAGGCGCGCGGCGATGCGCTCGCGCAGCTGCGGCTCCAGCGCCCGCAGTTCCTCGGGCAGGCGGGTGCCGACCTCCAGGAAGCGGTGGTTGACCGAGCGCAGCTCGCAGCCCAGCGTGCCCCACGGGGTGACCCGCTTGCCGCCGGCATAGGCGGTCATGCTTCGAATCATGGAATGTGTCCGGTGCGTGCAAAGGGGGAATGGTACCCTAGCGCCCTCACCAGAGCCCCCTTGCCCGCCCCGTGAAGGCCGCGGGCGTGGCGGCGTACTCCCTCGCCATTACGGAACCCGCACCATGTCCGATTCCCGCCCCAGCGGCCGCCAGCCCGACCAGCTCCGCCCGGTCGTCATCCAACGCGGCTTCACCCGCCACGCCGAAGGGTCGGTGCTGGTGTGCTTCGGTGAAACCCGTGTGCTGTGCACCGCCAGCGTCGAGAACCGCGTGCCGGGCTTCCTGCGCGGCAAGGGCGAAGGCTGGGTGACGGCCGAGTACGGCATGCTGCCGCGCGCCACCCACACCCGCAGCGACCGCGAAGCGGCCCGTGGCAAGCAGGGCGGCCGCACGCTGGAGATCCAGCGCCTGATCGGCCGCAGCCTGCGCGCGTGCGTGGACCGCAACGCGCTGGGCGAGCGCACCATCACCCTGGACTGCGACGTGCTGCAGGCCGACGGTGGCACCCGCACCGCCGCCATCACCGGCGCCTACGTGGCCCTGGTCGATGCGGTGAACGTGCTGATGAAGCGTGGCGACATCAAGCGCAACCCGATCCTGGGCGCAGTGGCGGCGGTGTCGGTGGGCGTGTACCGCGGCACCCCGGTGCTGGACCTGGACTACGCCGAAGACAGCGACTGCGACACCGACATGAACGTGGTGATGAACGACGGTGGCGGCTTCATCGAACTGCAGGGCACCGCCGAAGGCCACGCCTTCCGTCGCGATGAACTGGACGCGCTGCTGGGCCTGGCCGAAAAGGGCGTGGCCGAGCTGCTGGCCGCGCAGCAGGCGGCGCTGTCGGCATGAACCGGCGCCTTGCCCTGACCACCCTGGTGGTGGCCGACTATGACGAAGCCATTGCCTGGTACACCGGCAAGCTCGGCTTCACGCTGCTGGAAGACATCGACCAGGGCCACAAGCGCTGGGTGGTGGTCGGCCCGACCGATGGCAGCGCCGCCGCCCTGCTGCTGGCCCGTGCCAGCGACGAGGCGCAGCGCAGCCGCATCGGCAACCAGACCGGTGGCCGCGTCGCCTTCTTCCTCAACACCGACGACTTCCACCGCGACCACGCGGCGATGCTTGCCGCGGGCGTCGAGTTCCTGGAAGCGCCGCGCGAAGAACCCTATGCAACGGTCGCGGTGTTCCGCGATCTGTATGGCAACACCTGGGACCTGCTGGAGCCCCGTCAATGAAGAAACTGGTACTGGCCAGCCACAACGCCGGCAAGCTGGTGGAGATGCAGGAGATCCTCGCCGACCTGCCGCTGCAGATCACCTCGGCCGCCGAACTGGGCCTGGGTGACGTGGAAGAGACCGGCCTGACCTTCGTCGAGAACGCGCTGCTGAAGGCGCGCGCGGCCTGCGAAGCGACCGGCCTGCCGGCGCTGGCCGATGATTCGGGCCTGATCGTCGACGCCCTCGGCGGTGCGCCGGGCCTGTACAGCGCGCGCTATGCCGGTCACCCGACCAACGCGGCGGCCAACAACGCCAAGCTGCTGGACGCGATGGCCGATGTTCCCGACGGCCAGCGCAGCGCCCGGTTCTATGCGGTGATCGTGCTGCTGCGCCACGCCACCGACCCGCAGCCGCTGATCTGCGAAGGCCGCTGGGAAGGCCAGATCATCCGCGAACTGCGCGGCACGAATGGTTTCGGCTACAACCCGGTGTTCCTGGACACCACCCACGGCCTGACCGCCGCGGAAATGGAGCCGGCGCTGAAGAACGCCATCAGCCACCGCGCCATTGCCCTGCAGCAGCTCAAGCAACAGCTGGCGACGCTGTACTGACGCCACCCGATCGAGCCAGGGAAGCCGGCCAGCGGCCGGCACTACCGAAGAAGCCCATGCCGCACGACCACGACCACTGCAACCACCTGGCGGGCGAAGCCTGCTCCGCTGACCACGACAGCCCGCCGCGACTGGTGCCACCACCGCTGTCGCTGTACGTGCACCTGCCGTGGTGCGTGCGCAAATGCCCCTACTGTGATTTCAATTCGCACCAGGCCAAGGGCGAGCTGCCGTTCGATGCCTACATCGACGCGCTGCTGCGTGACCTGGACCAGGACCTGCCGCTGGTCTGGGGCCGGGTGGTGCACAGCGTGTTCTTCGGTGGTGGTACGCCCAGCCTGTTCCCGCCGGAAGCGATCGACCGTTTCCTGCAGCAGGCCAGCGCGCGCCTGCGCTTCGCGCCCAATGCCGAAATCACCCTGGAAACCAACCCGGGCACCGCCGAGCATGGCCGCTTCGACCGCTACCGCGCGGCCGGGGTGAATCGCCTCAGTTTCGGCATCCAGAGTTTCGACGATGCCATGCTCAAGCGTCTGGGCCGCATCCACGACAGTGGCGAAGCCGAGCGCGCGGTGAAGATGGCGCAGGACGCGGGCTACGACAACTTCAACATCGACCTGATGTACGCGCTGCCGGAGCAGACCCTGGCCGGTGCCGAGGCCGATCTGGAACGCGCATTTGCACTGCAACCGGCCCATATCTCGCACTACCAGCTGACCCTGGAACCGAACACGGTGTTCTTCGCGCGGCCGCCGCAAGGCATTCCCGATGAAGACAACGCCTGGGACATGCAGGAGCACTGCCAGGCGCTGCTGGCGCAGGCCGGTTTCAGCCAGTACGAAGTCAGCGCCTACGCACGCCCCGGTCGGCAGAGTGCGCACAACCTGAACTACTGGCGTTTCGGCGATTACCTGGGCATCGGTGCCGGCGCGCACGGCAAGATCAGCTCGGGTGCCGAAGAACACGTGCTGCGCCGCTGGAAGCTGAAGCATCCGCAGGCCTACCTGGACAGCGCGGGCACCCCGGCCTCGTTCGGTGGTGACGACGTGATCGCGCCGGAGCGGCTGCCGTTTGAGTACATGCTCAACCTGCTGCGCCTGCACGAAGGTTTCGGCCTGCGCGATTTCGAGTCGCGCACCGGGCTGCCGCGCAGCGTGCTGGACGCACCGCTGGCGGAGGCCGTCCAGCGCGGCTGGCTGGATGTGGCGGACGGCCATGTGCAACCGACCGAGCTGGGCCGTCGATTCACCAACGATGTGGTGAGCCTGTTCCTGGAGGAATAGACCTTCCGCCGTAGCGGGTAGCGCCGGCCGCTGGCCGGCACCACCGTTCATCCGTCGTCCCTCCCCAGCGGACGTGAGACACGTTCACCCTAAAGTAGCGCCGACTGCGGCCGACACGGTAGATTCACAAGATCGATCCGCGGGAATCCGGATACCGCTCGCCGATGTCAGCTGTCTTTTCCATTACCTCTGCCGACAAAGCCCGCCTGGCCGCCAGCGACCTGCCACCGCGGGTCCGTGAGCTGCTGGGCGCGTTGATCGGCCTGTGCCGGCAAACGCTGGCCGCGCCGCTGATCCTGACCGTCGAAGCGTTGGAGCAGACGCTGCTGCACGACGCGGATCGCGCGCGCAATCCGCAGCTGCAGGCGGAGCTGATGGCCCAGCGCGGCCAGTTGCATGCCTTTTCCGGTCATTTCGCTGACCGCATGCTTGATGCCGTGGCCGATGCGCTGATACGGCTGCGCGAACCCACGGCCCACTCCAGCCCCGGTTCCACGCCGCCGCCGCTGCCCGGCATGCTCGGGCTGTCGCTGGTCGATGAGCATGAAGTGGACCGCGACCTGCTGCTGACCGAGATGGTGCGGCGGGAGACGCTGCGTTCGACCAACACGCTGAACCTGCTGGGCCAACGCCTGGGCGTACTGGCGGCAGCACCGGCCTTCGAGGCCGACACCCTGCCGCTGGCACCGCAGGCACTGTGCGCCATGCTGCGCCGGATTGCCGAACAGGATTCGCTCGCTGTCGACGTTCAGCTGGCGCTGTACCGCAGCTTCGAACGCCAGGTGCTGGAACGCCTGGGCGACATCCTCGACCGTGCCAATGCCCTGCTGGCCCAGCACGGCGTGCTGCCCGGCCTGGTCTACACCCCCTACCTGGCGCGTTCATCGAGCACCCGGCGGATCATCACCCAGTCGGTGGGCGGTGGTCGCACCACGCAGCCGGCAAAGCGTGCCGCCGCGCCACTGACCGGCTGGAACGGATCGGCACCGGCCGGCTCCTGGTCGAGCCTGGTGCAGGACGCTTTCCAGGATGACAGCACGGCCGGCGCGGCCATGCCGGGCCTGACCACCTCCACGGGCAGCGCGCTGCATGCGCTGCTGCAGCAGGCACGCCATGCCAGCGCAGCACCTGCGGATCGCGATGCAGTGCCGAGCGCGGCCGTGGATGCGGTGCTCGCACGCCTGCAGGCGCAGTCCAGCGCCGCCACCGGCGTTGCCGACCTGCAGGCGGCCGTGGTGGCGCAACTGCGCAGCGAGCATGGCATGCAGGCCCAGCTGGGCAGCCACGACCGCGACAGCCTCGACCTGCTGCGCATGCTGATGCAGCAGGTGCAGCAGCAGCAGCGTCCGGACCCGGTGCCGGCCGCCCTGCTGGCGCGCCTGCAGGTACCGCTGGCACGTGCGGCAATGGCCGACCCCGGCTTCTTCGTGCGCGACGAGCACCCCGCGCGCGAACTGCTCAACCAGATTGCCGAAGCCGGCGCCAACTGGCTGGGCGACGATGATGTCGACCCGCAGTTGCTGCAGCGCATGGCACAGAGCGTGCAGGGCCTGCTGGGCCAGGATGCGCGGGCACCGGAGGCCTTCGCCAGCGCGAACGAGGACGTGCAGCAGCATCAGCGTGCCGCAGCGCATCGCGCCGAGTTGGCCGAACGCCGCCATGTCGAAGCTGCACGCGGCAAGGAGCGGCTGGAACTCGCGCGGCGACAGGCCAGTGCACAGATCGACCAGTGCTGCGACGCGCAGCAGCCGCCCCGCTTCGTGCAGACCCTGCTGCGTCAGGCCTGGGCCGATGCCCTCACCCTGACCCGCCTGCGCCACGGCGACGATTCACCGCAGTGGCAGGAACGCCTGCAGCAGACCCAACGCATCGCCGCCATCACCGCGCAACCCGTTGATGCACCCGGCGGCACCGATGCAACGCTTGCTGCCGAGGTCGAGGCCGCCCTGCTGCAGGTCGGCTACCACGCCGAGGAAGCCGCCGCCGTCGCACGCAGGCTGGCCACGCCTGGCGGCGAGGACGAGAGCACCTCGCGTACCGAACTCAGTGCCCGCCTGAAGGCACGCGCGCGCCTGGGCGAGCACGCCGGTACGGCCGCCGGCACGACGCCCGCGGCACCGCGCAGCAGTGCCGAGGAAGCCGCTTACCAGCAGCTGTCCTCCCTGCCCTTCGGCAGCTGGTTCGACATCGACACTGGCGATGGCACACTGCGCCGCCAGCGCCTGTCCTGGTACAGCCTGCTGACCGGCCACGCCCTGCTGGTCAATCCACGCGGGCAGAAGATCGCCGATACCGACCTGGATACGCTGGCCCGGCAGATCAGCGCCGGCCAGGCGCAGCTGGTCACTGAGGACAAGGCCCGGCTGGTTGACCGTGCCTGGGAGGCCAGCCTTGGCGCATTGCGTGCACTGGCGGCCGGCCATACGCAGGAGACCTCCGCATGATCACCCAACCGCCGCAGGACACCCGCCGCGCACCGCGCCGCCAGGTCTCGGACCTGGTACCGGTCACCGACCAGATGCGCGAAAGCGTGGTGGGCCGGCTCGGCAATATCTCCGAAACCGGCATGCTGATGCTGGCCAGCGCACCGTTGCGCGAGGATGCGCTGTACCAGTTGCGCTTCCCCTTGCCGCTGGGCGACGGCCGCCACCAGGACATCGACGTGGGCGTGCACCTGCTGTGGAGCGAACCTGCACACGCCCCCGGACAGAGCTGGACCGGCTTCCGCTTCCTCACCCTGTCGCGCGAGCATCGGCAGCTGCTGCGCCAGTGGGTGGGCGAAGACAGCGACGAGGGGCCGGTTTCGACGGCCTGAGTGCCGGTTCCAGCACAGCGGTTTTTCCCGGTATGCGGCAGAATCTAGGGCCGTTTTCCGTGTCGAGCCACCGCAATGATCCAGCAAGACCCCGGCGCCCTGTATCCCGACCACCTGGCCGTGCTGTGCCGACGTGCCGAACAGGCGCTGGCCCGCGGCGGCTTCGATCACCTGGTGGTGCCGAGCGGCACCCTGCACTACCAGATGTTCGACGATCGCGACTACCCGTACGCGGTCAATCCGCAGTTCAAGGCCTGGCTGCCGCTGACCCGCGTGCCCAACAGCTGGATCGTGTTCACCCCCGGCAAGCGCCCGGCGGTGATCTTCCACCAGCCCTTCGACTACTGGCACGTGGTGCCGGATGCCCCCAGCGGCTGGTGGGTGGAGCACTTCGACATCCACATCATCCGCAAGCCGGAAGAGGCGCTGGCCCTGCTGCCGGCCGATCCATCGCGCTGCGCGATCCTCGGCGAGCCGCAGAGCGCGCTGGGCAGCTACGTGCCGAACAACCCGGCGCCGGTGGTGAATTACCTGGAATGGCACCGCGGCAGCAAGACACCGTATGAGATCGCACTGATGCGCCAGGCCCAGGTGCTGGGCGTGCGCGGCCACCGCGCGGCCGAGGCCGCATTCCGCAATGGCGCCGACGAGTTCAGCATCCACATGGCGTACTGCCAGGCGGTCGGCCAGGACGCCAACGAGCTGCCGTACGGCAATATCGTGGCGTTGAACGAACATGCCGCCGTGCTGCACTACACCGAGCTGGGCCGCAAGGCACCGCAACCGCTGCGCAGCTTCCTGATCGATGCCGGCGCCAGTGCCCGCGGCTACGCCAGCGACATCACCCGCACCTACGCCGCGCAGGGCCACGACGAATTTGCGGCGATGATCGCCGCCGTCGACGCTGCCCAGCAGCAGATGTGCGCAGCGGTGCGCCCGGGCTTCGACTACAAGCAGCTGCACGTGGACGCACATCTTTCGCTGATGGGCGTACTGAAGGACTTCGGCGTGATCAAGGTCTCGCCGCAGACCGCGCTGGAGACCGGCGTCAGCGCCGCGTTCTTCCCGCATGGTATCGGCCACCTGATCGGCCTGCAGGTGCACGACGTGGCCGGTTTCGCGGCCAGCGACGAAGGCGGCCGCATCGAGCGCCCGGCGGGCCACCCGTACCTGCGCCTGACCCGCGTGCTGGAGCCGGGCATGGTGGTGACCATCGAACCGGGCCTGTACTTCATCGACATGCTGTTGAATGAAGTGAAGGACGCTGGCCACGGTGATGCGATCAACTGGGACCGCGTGGACTTCTTCCGTCCGTATGGCGGCATCCGCATCGAAGACGAAGTGCTGTGCACCGACGGCGAAGCGGACAACCTGACGCGGCCGGCGTTTGCGGCGGCGAACGGCTGAGCCCCTCGTGGTTTGACGCTTGGAGCAAAAGCCGCGCTTGGCGGGGCGGGTGGGCCATGCAGGGGACGCTGCAAGTACGTCCCTGTAAGCTCGATGGCGCCATCCATGGCGCCAACGCCCCTGCATGGCCCACCCGCCCCACCTTTGACAGTTTCCTGCGCGCGTCCAACCACGGAAAAGAAAAAGAAAAGCAAAAGCGGGTCGCTTGCTGCGCTCGCTCTGTGTCGACCAAGGTCGACACCTACCAGTAGATCCACGCCATGCGTGGATGATTCATTCGATATCTGACAGATGTGCCGACCAACGGTCGGCACCCACCAACAGCCGCGCGAACCTGTCGAAGGTGGGGCACTGTGGGTTTGCGGGGTGTGAGCCGCATGGATGCGGCGACCAAGCCTACAAGGACGTACTTGCGTCGGCCTCGCAAACCCACAGTACCCCGCCATCCCACGGAATGCCGCTGTTGCGGTTGCGGTTGCTGTTGCTGTGGCCTCTGCGGGTGCAGGGCCGCAAGCCCTGCAGAAAAACACCCTACCCCGCCATCACTGCTTCGATCTCATCGGCGCTGCGCGCCAGGCCTTCGGTCAGCACGCGATGACCGTCATCGGTGATCAGCACATCGTCTTCAGTGCGGATGCCGATACCGCGCCAACGCGGTTCCACCGTCGTGTCGTCCACGCCGATGTACAGCCCCGGCTCGATGGTGAACGCCATGCCAGGCTCCAGAAGGCGTGAATCACCGGCGAGGCGGTAATCGCCTACATCGTGCACGTCCAATCCGATCCAGTGGCCGGTCTTGTGCCGGTAGAAGCGCTGGTACAGGCCTTCGGACAGATTCTTTTCCAGCGTGCCCTTCAGCAGGCCCAGCCGCAGCAGGCCCTCGGTCAAGGTCTGCACTGCGGCCAGATGGCCGGCCTCGTAGGGCACGCCCGGCTTGGCCTGGGCCAGCGCCGCCGCCTGCGCTTCACCGACCAGGTCGTGCACGATGTAGGCGATTACCGCCTCGCCGGTGATTCACGCCTTCTGGAGCCTGGCATGG
>NZ_JAXBRE020000007.1:0-90408 GCF_047520985.2 Stenotrophomonas sp. BR163 | reverse complement strand
GCCGCCGCCTGCGCTTCACCGCCCAGGTCGTGCCGCGCGCGCTGCTCGGCACTGAAGCGGCCGTTCACCGGGAAGGTGCGGGTGATGTCGCTGGCGTAGCCGCGGTACTCGGCACCGGCATCGATCAGCACCAGCTCGCCATCGCGCGACCGCGCGTTGTTGTCGCGGTAATGCAGGATGCAGCCGTTGCGGCCGGCACCGACGATGCTGCAATACGCAGGCACCGCATCGCTGGCGCGGAACACGCGTTCCAGCTCGGCCTGCAGTTCATACTCGTGGATGCCGGCCCTGGCGGCCTTCATCGCCGCCAGATGCGCACGCACGCTGATCTGTGCGGCGTGGTGCATCAGTGCCACTTCGGCGCCGGATTTGAACAGGCGCTGCTCGTGCAGCAGGTGGCCCAGCTCCAGGAACTCATGTGGCGGCTGCGCACCGTGGCGTACCTGCGAACGCACGCGGTTGACCCAGCCGGTCAGCTTCAGATCGAAGTCGGCGTCGCGGCCGAAGTGGTAGTAGACGCGCGAGCGCCCTTCCAACAGGCCCGGCAGGATGTCGTCCAGATCATCGATCGGGTAGGCATCGTCCATGCCGTACTGCGCTACCGCGCCTTCCTGGCCGGCGCGGCTGCCGTCCCATGCCTCGCGCTCGGCATCGCGCTCGCGGCAGAACAGGATGGCCTCGCCGTGACGGCGGCCGGGAATCAGCACCAGCACCGCCTCCGGTTCCGGGAAGCCGCTCAGGTACTGGAAATCCGAATCCTGGCGGAACGGATAATGGGTATCGAGGCTGCGCACCTTCTCGGCTGCGGCCGGCAGTACCAGGATCGCATCCTCGCCAGCCATGTCCATCAGCTGGCGGCGGCGACGCTTGTATTCGCCGGCCGCGATGCCGGTGCGCTGCTTGATATCCATCAGTTCAGGCGCTGCCGATGGCGCGCGGCCAGCACCACGTCGCCGTGCAGCAGCAGCACCGCCACGCGGATGAATTCCTCGATCTCCGACAGGGCTTCGTCGTCGTCATCGCCGCCGGCCTCGAAATCCTCACTGGACGCACGCGCCAGGCTGGCCATGTCGGTCAGCGCTTCTTCGCCCTCTTCGGACAGGGCCGGGCGGCGGCCGCCGCTGCCCAGGCCGAAGCCGCCCAGGAACGAGCGGGTCCAGCTGAACATGGCATCGGCCTGCGCGGACACGTCGTCGCTGTCGGCGAGGAGCAGTTCGAAGGCGAAGTCGCGGTCTTCCAGCTGCTTGATGGTGGCCTGCAGCAGCTGCCCCAGCACGCTGTCGGCGGCCACCGGTGGCAGGGTGTCGTCGGCCAGCACGCGCGCCGGCCAATCGTTGCCGGGGGCGCCGCCGGCGGCCAGCCAGCCGCACAGCGCTCCGTGCAGCTCGGCAGCGGTAGCGCCCAGGCCCAGCGCCTGGCTGGCGCGGGTAACGTCGTCGACGGAGGGAAGTTCGGTCATCGTGCGGCTCGTTCGGAATAAGGAAACCCGGGGTGCGCACGCGCGCGCCCGTGAGACCCCGTAGTGTAGCAACCCTGCGGCATCCTCTCGTGGCCGTCCGGCCTTGCTGCGACAGCGCTTGACCGCCCTCACCCGGCTTGCCTATCGTGCCCGCATGGAACCCGCCGATCCCCTTGCCCAGCTGCAGGACTTTGCCGCCCGCGTGGACGCGTTGCTTGAACGCAACCAGCGCCTGGCCGAGGAGAACCGCAGCCTGCGCCACCAGCAGGAACAGCTGGTGGCCGAGCGCTCGACGCTGCTGGCCAAGAACGAACAGGCGCGCTCGCGGGTGGAAGCGATGATCAGCCGGCTCAAATCCCTGGAGCAGCACACATGAGCGCCGAACCGGTCAGTGTCCGCATCCTCGATCGTGAATACACCGTGGGCGTCGGCGGCGACGAACGCGACAGCCTGATGGCTGCTGCGCGCCTGCTCGATGCGCGCATGCGCGAGATCCGCGGCAGCAACCGCATGGCCGCCGTCGACCGCGTCGCCGTGCTGGCCGCGCTGAACCTGGCCCACGAGCTGCAGCTGCTGCGCGACGAAAACGCCCGCCAGGCCGTGGCCCTGCAGCAGACGCTGGCCGACCTGAACCGGCGCCTGGACCGCGCCATCGACGGCGGCGCCTGAAGACCGTGCACAACGCGTCTTCTCATATCTGAATTGGCACGGACTGTTGCCGACGAACGGCCTATCCAGATCCTGCGTGCTGGCTATAATGACCACGCGTTCTCTGCGGTACTCGACGGCATGTGCAAACATTCGCCTTGTCCCTTAAGAACGACACCGGGAGCGCGACAGCGCCGGGAGTGCAGGTCCGCCTTGTAGCGGGAAGCCCGATGGTTCTCCAGCGTTCCCACTTGAGCCCCCGGGTTCAAGGTCGTTTCGCATGCATCGACATTGCGGAGAATGCAATATTCCAGCAAGGGCGGCGTCTTCGGGCGTCGCCCTTGTTCTTTCCGGCACAATGACGGCTGATCCTTGCCGCTCGCTGCCATGACCGACCCGCGCCAGGCCCTGCGCCACGACCTGCGGCAACGCCGCCGTGACCTTAACGCTGGTGAGCGCATCGCCGCCGCCGAATCGCTTGCCGATGCCCTGCTCGCCCTGCCGTTCGCCCCGCGCGAAGGCGCGGTGGCCGGCTACTGGGCGCTGGATGGCGAAATCGCCCTGCACCGCTGGCAGCTGCAACTGCCCGAAGGACTCACCTACTGCCTGCCGGTACTGGCCGGCGATGTGTTGCGCTTCGCACCATGGCGGCCCGGGCAGCCGCTGACCAGCAACCGCTATGGCATCCCCGAGCCGGACGTGGCCGTGGAAGACACCCTGGAACCGGAACGGATGGCGCTGGTCGTGACCCCATTGGTGGGGTTCGACGCACAGTGCCGCCGGCTGGGCATGGGGGGGGGCTGGTATGATCGCAGCTTCGCCTTCCGCCACGACCGGCCGGCGCCGCCCTGGCTGGTCGGTGCTGCGTTCGCGGTGCAGCAGGTCGAGTCCTTGCCGGTGGCGTCGTGGGACGTGCCGGTGGATGCGATCTGCACCGAAGACGGCACCCTGTTCCCCTCCGCTGCCCCCGTGAACGCATGACCGCCCGCAAGCGCTACTGGCTGATGAAGTCCGAACCGGACGCCTTCTCCATCGATGACCTGGCCAAGGTCAAGGTCGAACCCTGGAACGGGGTGCGCAACTACCAGGCGCGCAATTTCATGCGCGATGGCATGCAGGTGGGCGACGGCATCCTGTTCTACCACTCCAACACCAAGGTGCCCGGCATTGTCGGCCTGGCCACCGTCGCCAGCCCAGCCTACCCGGACGACACCCAGTTCGACCCGAAATCCGACTACCACGACCCCAAGAGCACGCGCGAAAACCCGCGCTGGATGCTGGTGGACGTGGCCTTCGACCGCAAGCTCAAGCAGGTGATCGCGCTGGACGAGATCAAGCTGCACGCTGACGAGCTGGGCGAGGGCTTCCCGCTGGTTGCCAAGGGCAATCGCCTGTCGGTGTTCCCGGTGACCGCCGCGCAGTGGAAGCTGCTGCTGTCGCTGGAAAAGAAATCCTGATTCCCTGCCTGAGAGTTCTTCCCATGTCCGAAGCCAAGCGCCTGGCCGCCGAGAAAGCCATCGAGTACGTCGAAGACGGCATGATCGTCGGTGTCGGCACCGGTTCCACCGTGGCCTATTTCATCGATGCCCTGGCCCGCATCCAGCACCGCATCAAGGGCGCCGTGTCCAGCTCCGAGCAGAGCACCGCACGCCTCAAGCAGCACGGCATCGAGGTGATCGAGCTGAACCACAGCGGCAACCTGTCGCTGTACGTCGATGGCGCCGACGAGTGCGACCCGAACAAGTGCCTGATCAAGGGCGGCGGCGCCGCACTGACCCGCGAGAAGATCATCGCCGAGGCCAGCGAGCGCTTCATCTGCATCGTCGACCCGAGCAAGCAGGTGCCGGTGCTGGGCAAGTTCCCGCTGCCGGTGGAAGTGATCCCGATGGCGCGCAGCCTGGTCGCCCGCCAGATCCGCGACATGACCGGCGGCCAGCCGACCTGGCGCGAGGGCGTGGTCACCGACAACGGCAACCAGATCCTGGACATCCACAACCTCCAGATCACCGATCCGGAAAAGCTGGAGCGCGAGCTCAACCAGCTGCCGGGCGTGGTCTGCGTCGGCCTGTTCGCCCGCCGTCGCGCCGATGTGGTGATCGTCGGCGGCGAGCCGCCGGTCGTGCTCTGACCCTTCCGAAGGAGCCTGACGATGTCGCTGTTGCGTTCGCTGCTGATGCTTCCGCTGCTGGCCCTGGCCGGCTGCGCCACCGACGCGGCCCGCCATTGGGTCGAGCTGGACGGCGCCCGCTACCAGGTCGAGCTGGCCACCAACGATGAAACCCGCGCGCGCGGGCTGATGTTCCGCGACCAGATGGCGGCCGACCACGGCATGCTGTTCATCCACGACCGCGAGGAAATGCAGGCGTACTGGATGAAGAACACCAGGATCGCGCTGGACATCCTGTACTTCGACAGCCAGCGCAGGCTGGTCAGCCAGCAGCGTGACGTACCGCCGTGCTCGGCCGGCGACATGTGCCCGCCCTATCCCAGCGGCGGCCCGGCCCGTTATGTACTGGAACTCAACGCCGGCCAGGCCGAGAAGCTGCAGCTCAAGGACGGCACGGAGCTGAAATTCGGTCCGGGCATCGAAAAATAACGGTAGTGCCGGCCGCTGGCCGGCAATCCAACCCGACCGGGGTCAGATCCCTTTCGCAAGCGAAAGGGATCTGACCCCTGAATTTTTCACGCGATACCGCTTGAAACCGCCTGCGAATGACGCCAGTCTGTGGCCATGCAGGACCGGATCACACTCCCCGACTGGGATGCCCTGGCCGACCTCGAAGACGAGGCGCTGCCACTGTTGCCGACCGCGCTGCTGATCGCGCGCGATGAATACCCCGATCTGCAGCCGTCCACCTACGACGCGCTGATCCAGAGCCATGTCGAGCACCTCCGCTCGGAAGTGGAGAGCATCGACAACAGCCCGCTGAAGATGGCGGCGATCAACCGCCACCTGTTCGACGAGCTGGGCTACAGCGGCGACCACGACGAGTACTACGACCCGCGCAACAGCTACCTCAACCAGGTATTCGAGCGCCGCCTGGGCAATCCGATCTCGCTGGCGCTGGTGCAGATGGAAGTCGCGCGCCGGCTGGGTATTCCGCTCGATGGCGTGTCCTTCCCCGGCCACTTCCTGGTGCGCCTGCCGGTGGACGACGGCGTGCTGGTGATGGACCCGTTCAACGGTGGCCGACCGCTGGACGTGGACGAACTGCGCGAGCGGGCCAAGTCACACCTGGGCGGGCAGATGCCCGACGACCAGGTGCTGGCGCAGATCCTCGACCCGGCGCCCGCGCGCGCGATCCTGATGCGCATGCTGCGCAACCTGCACGGCGTGTATGCCGAAGCCGGCGAGTGGGACCGCGCCGCGCGCAGTGCCGACCGCCTGCTGAAGCTGGCCCCGGAGCAGGACGATGCGCTGCGCGACCGCGGCCTGGCCTACCTGCAGCTGGAGTACCTGGCCGGTGCCCGGCACGATCTGGGCCAGTACCTGAAGCGCAACCCGGAAGCCAGCGATGCGCAGTGGCTGCGCGAGAAGCTGATCGACCTCGGCGGGCCGATGCCACGACTGCATTGAGGGAGTCGGTGTGTGGACCGGCAGTCCACACCTACCCTCATCAATCGACCTCGACCATCTCGAAATCAGCCTTGGTCACCCCGCAATCCGGGCAGGTCCAGGTCTCGGGAATGTCCTCCCAGCGCGTCCCTGGCGCGATGCCTTCCTCCGGCAAGCCTTCCGCTTCGCTGTACAGGAAGCCGCAGACCACGCACATCCAGGTGCGCAAGGTGGTGGGGGTGGCATCGCTCATCGGATAATCAGGACTGGATTCACGGGCCGCCATTGTCCCATCGCGGTCCACTCACCGGTAGCCATCGATGACTTCTGCTTCCCCGGCGCCCCGCGGCGTCTACCTGATCACCCCGGACGAGCCCGATACCGCACGCCTGCTGGCCCGCACCGCGCCGCTGCTGGCCACGGGCGCCACCTGGCTGCAGTACCGCAACAAGACCGCAAGCGACGCGCTGCGGCGGGAACAGGCCACCGCGCTGCAGGCACTGTGCGCGGACCACGGCGTGCCGCTGATCGTCAACGACGACCCGGCGCTGGCCAAGGCCGTGGGCGCGGCGGGCGTGCACCTGGGCGGCACCGACGGCGACATCCCCAGCGCGCGCGCCCTGCTCGGCCCCGAGGCCATCATCGGCGCCTCCTGCTATGACCAGCTGGCCAATGCCGAGAGGGCCGTGGCCGCCGGCGCCAGCTACGTGGCCTTCGGCGCGTTTTTCCCGACCACCACCAAGATCACCACTAGCCGCGCCCATACCGACCTGCTGCGGCAAAGCGCCGCACTGGGCGTGCCGCGGGTGGCGATCGGCGGGCTGACGCCGGACAATGTCGGTCCCATCATCGACGCCGGTGCCGATCTGGTCGCCGTGGTCAGCAGCGTGTTCGCCGCCGAAGACCCGGTCGCGACCCAGCGCGCCTTCCTCGCCCAGTTCGCGTAACGCCCAGGATATTCCCCCATGAACCACGACCAGTCCCACGCCCTGTTCTCCCGCGCCCAGCAGCTGTTGCCGGGCGGCGTCAATTCGCCGGTGCGCGCGTTCAAGTCGGTCGGCGGCGAACCGTTCTTCGTCGAGCGCGCCGACGGCGCCTACCTGTACGACGTCGACGGCAACCGCTACATCGACTACGTCGGCTCCTGGGGCCCGATGATCGTCGGCCACAACCACCCGGCGGTACGCCAGGCGGTGAAGAAGGCGATCGACAACGGCCTGTCATTCGGCGCGCCATGCGCGGCCGAGGTGACCATGGCCGAGACCATCACCCGCCTGGTGCCGTCGTGCGAGATGGTGCGCATGGTCAACTCCGGCACCGAGGCCACCCTGTCGGCGATCCGCCTGGCGCGTGGCGCCACCGGCCGCAACCGCATCGTCAAGTTCGAAGGCTGCTACCACGGCCACGGCGACTCGTTCCTGGTCAAGGCCGGCAGCGGCATGCTGACCCTGGGCGTGCCGACCTCGCCGGGCGTCCCGGCCGGGCTGAGCGAACTGACCCTGACCCTGCCCTACAACGACTTCGAAGCGGCCACTGCGCTGTTCGAGCAGCAGGGCGATGACATCGCCGGCCTGATCATCGAACCGGTGGTCGGCAACGCCAACTGCATCCCGCCGCGCGAGGGCTACCTGCAGCACCTGCGCGAACTGTGCACGAACCACGGCGCGCTGCTGATCTTCGACGAAGTGATGACCGGCTTCCGCGTTGCCCTCGGCGGTGCGCAGGCGCACTACGGCATCACCCCGGACCTGACCACCTTCGGCAAGATCATCGGCGGCGGCATGCCGGTGGGCGCCTACGGCGGGCGCCGCGAGCTGATGCAGCAGATCGCCCCGGCCGGCCCGATCTACCAGGCCGGCACGCTGAGCGGCAACCCGGTGGCGATGGCCGCTGGCCTGGCGATGCTGGAGCTGATCCAGCAGCCGGGCTTCCACGCCGACCTGGCCGAGCGCACCGCGCGCTTGTGTGCCGGCCTGGAAGCGGCCGCCGCCGAAGCCGGCGTGGCGGTGACCACCACCCGCGTGGGCGCGATGTTCGGGATGTTCTTCACCAGTGAGAAGGTGGAGACCTATGCGCAGGCCACCGCCTGTGACATCCCAGCTTTCAACCGCTTCTTCCACGCGATGTTGGAGCAGGGCGTGTACCTGGCGCCGTCGGCGTACGAGGCCGGTTTCCTGTCCAGCGCGCACGACGATGCCGTGATCGAGGCCACCCTCGCCGCTGCACGCGTGGCATTCAAGGCCGCCAAGGGCTGATCGCAAAAAAAGGGGACGGAGGGGATTAAGTCGTTTGTGCATAAACGACTTGATCCCCTCCGTCCCCTTTTTTCATCCACGCATGGCGTGGATCTACTGGTAGAGCCACGCCATGCGTGGCTGCTCAACCGAAGACGAACTTGCCCTTCATCATCGCGAAGTGGCCGGGGAACGAGCAGAAGAAGGTGTAGTCGCCGCCCTTCTGCAGGCCCTGGGTGGAAAAGCGCACGCGCGTGGTCTCGCCACCACCAATTACTTTGGTGTGCGCCAGCACGCGCTTGTCGGCCTTCGGCAGGTAGCTGTCGGCCAGGGTCATGCGCATGCCCGCCATCGCCACCGGCTGGTAATCGGCCGTGCGGGTCAGCACCCAGTTGTGGCCCATCGCGGTAGCGGCCAGCTTGCCGGTATGGCGCAGGGTCAGGTCCACGGCAGTGCAGTCGGCGGCAAGCTTGATCTCGCGAGTGCTGAAGCTCATCTGGTCGGTGCTGTCGATGCTCACCGCACACACCCGTGCCATCGCCGACGGCGCCAGCATCAGCGCGCCCAGTCCCACTGCCACCCACCAAGCCTTCATCGTTGCCTCTCCTGCGGATTCAAGCGCCATTCTAGGCAGGCCCCTGCGGCCGCGTCTGCGACCGTCTGTCGCATGCCTACTCCAGGGTTTCCCGCGCACTCACTGCAATGGCATGCTCGACCGATGCGGATCGACCTGTTGCTGCTGGATGTGGATGGCGTGCTGGTGCAGTACCAGCGCGCGCAGCGCGTGCTGCATCTGGCGCAGGCGCTGGATGTTACCCCCGCCGCCGTACAGGCCGCGCTGTATGACAGCGGACTGGAAGCGGCGCATGACAACGGCACGCTGGATGGCCCGGCCTATCTGGCGCAGCTGGGGGAGTGCCTGGGCAGGATCATCGATGTACCCAGCTGGATCGCCGCACGCCAGGCGGCCAGCCATCCGCAGCACGCGGTGCTGCAGCGGCTGCAGGTTCTGCAGCTGCCACTGGCGATACTGACCAACAACGGCGCGCTGATGGCACAGGCGCTGCCCACCCTGCTGCCGGAACTGTTCCCTGCGCTGCAGGGACGCGTGTTCTGCAGCGCAGATTTCAGCCTGCGCAAACCCGCACCGGAAGTCTTCCTGCGCACGCTTGAGGCCCTCGGCGTGGCGCCTTCGCGCACGCTGTTCGTCGATGACCTGTTCGCCAATGTGCGCGGTGCACGCGCCGCCGGCCTGCACGCGGAAACCGTGCGCGATGGCCGTGGATTGGGCAAGGTGTTGAAGCGCTATCGGATTGCGTGAACCACTGTAGAGCCGAGCCCATGCTCGGCTCTACAGATGCCTCTGCCGGCTTCAGCGCGCGGCGATGAACGCCGCAATCGCTGCGCGCAGGCGCTTGAGGCCTTCGGCCACTTCTTCGTCGGTGATGTTCAGCGACGGCACGAAGCGCAACACGTCCGGGCCGGCCTGCAGGGTCAGCAGGCCGTGCTCGGCGGCATGGTCGAGGATCGCCCCGGCCTGGCCGGCGAAGTCCTTGCCCAGCACCGCGCCCAGCATCAGGCCGCGGCCGCGCACGTCGCTGAACACACCGAACTCGTCGTTGATGCGGGCAAAGCAATCGCGCAGCGCCTTCGACTGGCGGCTGACATTGGCGGCGATCTCCGCCGAGGCCAGCTTGCGCAGTGCCACGCGGGCAACCGCAGCGGCCAGCGGGTTGCCGCCGAAGGTGGTGCCGTGCGCGCCGAACTGCATGGTCTCGGCCACCTTCGGGCCGGCCAGCATCGCGCCGATGGGGAAGCCGCCACCGAGTGCCTTGGCCAAGGTGACCATGTCCGGCACCACATCATCCTGCCAGTGCGCGAACAGCGTGCCGGTGCGGCCCATGCCGGCCTGGATCTCGTCCAGCACCAGCAGTGCGTTGTGCTGGTCGCACAGTTCACGCACGCGCTTGAGGAAACCGGACTTGGCCGGCATCACGCCGCCCTCGCCCTGGATCGGCTCCAGCATCACCGCCGCCACGTCGCCGGCGGCCATCGCGGTTTCCAGCTGCACCTCATCGTTGAAATCGATGTAGCGGAAGCCGCCAGGCAGCGGCTCGTAGCCTTCCTGGTACTTCGGCTGGGCGGTAGCGGTCACCGCGCCCATCGTGCGGCCGTGGAAGCTGCCACGGAAAGTGATGATCACCCGCTTGTCGGCGGGACGGCCCTGGCTGGAGGCCCACTTGCGGACCATCTTGATCGCCACTTCGTTGGCTTCGGCGCCGGAGTTGCACAGGAACACGCGCTCGGCAAAGCGGCTGGCCTTCACCAGTTCCTCGGCCAGGTGCAGCGGCGGCGCGCTGTAGAACACGTTGCTGGTGTGCCAGAGCTTGCCGGCCTGCTCGACCAGCGCGGCCACCAGGTCCGGATCGTTGTGGCCCAGGCCACACACCGCGATACCCGCAGCCAGGTCGATGAACTCACGCCCCTGGCTGTCCCACACGCGGGCGCCCTGGCCTCGCTCCAGTACCACCTGGCGGGGCTTGTAGACCGGCAGGTAATAGTGCGAAAGGGAGATCAGCGGATCGGTCGCGGCGGTCATGGCAGTCGGCAGGATTCAGGAATGCCCATTCTCGCGCCGGAACCCCTGCGGCACAATGCGCCCATGCGACCGTTTTCCGCCCCCCAGCTGAATCCCGCCACCGAGACCGGCTGGCGTCGTCGGTGGTTCGACATCATCTACCGCCATGACTCGCGGCCCTCGCGCAACTTCGACCTGATCCTGGTGGTGGCGATCGTCGCCAGCATCCTGGTGGTGATGATCGACAGCGTGCAGCACCTGCATGCCGAGTGGTCCACCGGCCTGTACATCCTGGAATGGGGCTTCACCATCATCTTCACCGCCGAGTACCTGCTGCGGCTGGCGGTGGTCAAGCGGCCGCTGCGCTACGCGGTGAGCATCTGGGGCATCATCGACCTGCTGTCGATCCTGCCCGCCTACCTGTCGATGTTCATCCCCGGCGCGCAGAGCCTGCTGGTGGTGCGTGCGCTGCGCATCCTGCGCGTGTTCCGCATCCTCAAGCTGACCCGCTACATCGAGGAAAGCGGCGTCCTGATGACGTCGCTGTGGCGCAGCCGGCGCAAGGTGCTGGTGTTCTTGTTCACGGTGATCACCATCACCATCATCGCCGGCGCGCTGATGTACGTGATCGAGGGCCCCGAACACGGCTTCACCAACATCCCGGCCAGCATGTACTGGGCGGTGGTGACCATGGCCACGGTCGGCTTCGGCGACATCGTGCCGCAGACCGTGCTTGGCCGCTTCGTCACCTCGGTGCTGATCCTGATCGGCTACAGCATCATCGCCGTGCCGACCGGCATCTACACCGCCGAACTGGCCAGCACCATGCGCGAAGCCGAACTGGCCGCGCGCCGTGATGCCCGCGGCTGCCCGCATTGCGGGCTCGAGGGGCATGAACCCGATGCGCGGCACTGCCGCAAGTGTGGTGGCCAGCTGCCGGATGCGTTCAGCCATTGAGGCACATGCCGGCCAACGGCCGGCACTACCGGACCAACAGGGTGCGCGCCGGGCATGGCCCGGCGCTACCGTGGGCAGATCCACGCCCCGCGTGGATCGCCCTCAGCGCATGCGGTTGCTGGTGGTCACCAGGTCGTTGTAGGCATCCAGAATCGTCGACTGTGCGCCTTCAGGGTCGGTGGTGAGCCAGCTGCCCGACGCCTTGCGCTCGGCGGCCAGCGCATCGGCGGTGATCGGCTTGCCCTGTTCCAGGCGCTCGACTCCGCGCCCGGCGGTACGCACCAGCTTGTCGGCCGAGCGCTGCACATGGCCCCACATCGGGTCGTCCTTGCCGACACCACCGTTCTGGATTTCCGTCACCAGCGCCTGAAAGTCGGCCAGCTGGCCGCGCAACACCGCAACGTCCGGTGCCTCGCCCTGGAACGCCATCGCCAGCTGCTTGCCATCGCCGACAAGGCGCAGATGGTAGTACGCCAGCGAGCGGCCTTCGCTTTCCTCGATCTGCTTCAACTGGGCGGCGCGGCGATCGTTCTCGTTCTTTTCCAGCGCCGCATCCATCGCCTCGCTGGCCTTGAAGAAATCAGCATAGGCCTGCATCAGCGGGGCATGCTGGCTGCGCATCCCTTCACCACCATCGCGACGATAGTCCTCGCGGGTGAAATAGCCATCGGCGCGCTCGATCAGGGTGTTCAGCGCAAGGAACGCCTGCTGGTACTGCCGCGCGGGCGCATCCAGCGACGTCGCCGGGGTCTTTGCCAGCGCCTCGCTCAACGGCTGGCCGCAGTACTCGACCCGGTGCGACAACACCTTGCCAGGTGAGCGCGGCTGCGCTTCCTTGCCGGTTGGACCGGCTTCGGGATCCTTCATCCAACCGGTGTAGGTCTGGAAACCCTCGTGGATGGGCTGTTCGACGCCGTTGTAGCACTCGATATAGGCGTTCACCTTTTCCAACCCGGGATCGGCGACAGCCAGCCCGGCCGGGTTGTTGCAGCCGGCCAGCGCGCCGAGCAGGAGAACAGGAATCAGGCGTGTGGATGCGTTCAAATCAGTTCCTTGCACAAGTGAAAACTGCAGGCATCGTCATGCATGGCGCGAGCGCGCGCTCCAGCACCTCGGCAAGGTGCTGGCATTCGGGGCTGCAGGGTGTGTCATGCCGCAATCAACCTGCTCAATCGCGACAAAAATGAAGCGTTGAGCTTCCCGCTTACTGGCGGTTGCTCTGGAAAACCAGCGAGTTGTATTCCTGCATCAGCTTGCTGGCCGAGCCGCGTGGCGCCATCGAGGGCGAATCCAGCATGCGCCGTTCGAAATCGCTGTAGGGCGTCTTGCTGCTGACCCGCTGCAGCCGCTCCTTGCCTTCCCGACGGAAGTTCTCGGCTTCGCGCTCAAAGCTGTTCCAGTCCAGCTTGCCCGGCTCCTGATCGGCCACCTTGGCATGCGCCTCGTCGGAAATACGGTTGAAGGCGTCGAGTCGTTCACGCGCTTGGGCCGGATCAAAGTCGTCCTCGCTCATCAGCTCCACGATCGCTTTGGCTTCCAGCATCATCGCCACACGGTAGTACTCGCGCGTTCGCCCCTCGGCCTGTTCAAGTACCTTGAGCTGCTCGCGCTGGGCAGCGTCATTCTGGCGCTCCAGCTCGGCGTTGAACGTTTCGCTGGCAGCCACGAAGTCCTTGAATGCGGCCATCAAGGGCGCGTGCAGTTGCTTGCCCTTGGCAAACTGGTCGTCTTCGTAGTCCTGGCGATCGTAGTAGTCGTGCGCCTCCTTGCTGATCGGCACCAGCGCCTTCAGCGCCTGCTGATAATGGCTGGCAGCAGCATCGAGTTCGGCCAGCGCCGGCTTGGCAGCCGTCGCCTCGATCACCGGGCCATCGCACTGCTTCATGTCGTAATCGCTGATCTCGAACGGACCGTACACCTGTGTCTCGCGCCCGGTCGGGCCGGCCTCGACATCCTTGATCCAGCGCGTATAGGACTGGAGGCTGTCGTGCGTCTTCGAATCAAGCGCGTTGAAGCAGCCGATGTAGGCGTTGAGCTTCGCCGTCAACTGCTGCTGTGCGTCGGACGGCACCGTGTTGGCCTCCGGCTTGCCCGAGGCGCCGGCGTCGCCAGCGGTTGCAGGGCCCTTGCCACCGCAGGCGGCCAGGACAAGCGACAGCGAAGCGGCCAGCGCCGCGACGGAAAGCGTACGTGACATGTGTTCACATCCCTGTTGAAAACGATTACAGCCCTGCATTCTAGCGCAGCAGGCCGAGGGCCGCAGCCCTCGGCCCTTGCGCAACGAAGCACTCAGTCCAGGAACAGATCCGGCAACAACGACCGCGACGGGTCCACGGCATAGCCGGACAGATCGCTGACGCCGGCCTGTGCCAGCACTTCATCGTCGATCAGGAACTGGCCGTGGAAGCCTGCCGCTTCACGCACCAGCACCGCATGCGCGGCGTCGGCCATGATCTGCGGCGTACGGCAGCCCGCTGCATCCACGCCCGGAATCATGTTGATTGCATCGGTGGCGATCACCGTGCGCGGCCATAGCGCGTTCACCGCCACCCCCTGCGGGCCGAATTCCGCGGCCAGGCCGAGCGTGACGAAGCTCATGCCCATCTTCGCCAGCGTGTAGCCGGTATGCGCGCCCCACCACTTTGGTTCCAGGCTCGGCGGCGGCGCCAGGGTCAGGATGTGCGGATTCGGCGCCTGCAGCAGGTACGGCAGGCAGGCCCGCGCGCACAGGAAACTGCCGCGCGAATTGACCTGCTGCATCAGGTCGAAGCGTTTCATCGGCGTATCCAGCGTGCCACGCAGCCAGATCGCGCTGGCGTTGTTGATCAGGATGTCGATGCCCCCAAAGGTGTCGACCGTGGCCGCAACCGCGGCCTGCACCTGCTCTTCCTCGCGGATATCGCACTTCAGCGCCAGCCCCTGGCCACCCGCGGCTGTTACCGCTTCGGCCGCGGTATGGATGGTGCCCGGCAGCTTCGGGTTCGGCACCGCCGACTTGGCCGCAATGGCCACGTTGGCCCCGTCACGCGCAGCGCGCAGTGCGATGGCCAGGCCGATGCCACGCGAGGCACCCGTGATGAAAAGCGTTTTGCCCTGCAGACTGCCCACGTTCCACACTCCAGCGTATGCAATGAGCCGCCAGTATGCCGCGCCGACGCGGAGTTCACCCGCCCTTGACGATACTCGGGCCTCCAGCCAACGCACGAGGTCCACGCCATGCGCCGTTCCCGCCTGTTGCTGCCTGCCCTGGGGCTTGCCCTGCTGACCGCCTGCCAAGGCCGTTCGCCGGAACCCGGCAAGGAACCGTCGGCCGGTGACACGCCCAGCGCAGAAAAAGCCGCCGCGGACGGCAAGCTGCGCTGGAGCGAGGCAGTGGTGTGGGATGGCGACCTCAACGCCTGCCGCCAGGGCGAGAATGCGGCCACGCGTGAGTGCCTGCGCGATGCGATGCGCGCTGGTGGCGCAAGCGCCGATGCCATTGCTGCCGCCGAACAGTTGTCCACCGGCGGCGAGCTGGCCTACGTGACGGCCTGGCATGAGAACGAAGGCCTGGGCATCGCCACGGTCGAGTATCCGTTCCGCGCCAACACCAACGAGGGCACCCGCCTGGTCGACGCCACCGGCAAGCGCATCGATGTGGATGCCGTGCAGCTGGACGACACCCTGCGTGCCGACCCCACCGTGCAGGCCCTGCTGAAGGACCACCCACAGGCCACGCCGTTCGCACCGGCGCAGTCGGCCGGAGCCACGCCGCTGGAGAACGGCGGCATCCGCCTGCTGTACCGCACGCCGCTGCGCGACTGCCACGCCTGCCCGGATGTGGGCCAGCTGCAGATCGCCTACGACTTCGACGCCAAGCGCAACTTCATCGGCCAGCAGGTAGTGCCGGCGACGCCGTAAGGTCACAAGCCTCTGTAGAGCCGAGCCATGCTCGGCTCATTGAATGCAGTCGAGCATGGCTCGGCTCTACAATACGGTTCTCCCCGGCGCATCCACGCATCGCGTGGATCTACCGATACGCCTGCGCCTGCTTCCTCAGCAGATGCGGCACGATCAGCTGATGCACGGGTGCAACCGGCAGCATGTACATGCGCCCGAACGCGTTGTGCGTATGCACCACGGTCGCCACTTCCAGCACGTCACCCTGCCATTGCAGGGCCAGCTGCACACGCAGGTGGCGGTCGTCGTCTTCCAGCACGATGGCATCGTCACTGAGCGACTGCAGGGTGAAGATGCCCAACCGCTGCCCGGGTTGAGGATCCGCAACATCCTGCACCGCGCGCAACGAGCCCAGGTGCTTCATGCCGAGCAGGCGCATGCCGCGATTGCGCAGCGCCATCAGCCCATCGAACCAGCCGGGAATGGTCGCGGCCATATCGCGATAGGCCTGCAAGGCCGAGCGCCCATCACGATGGGTTGTTGCCTGGCAGGCGTGCACGAAGTCGGCACCGGCCAGCTGTGGGCGCAGGACGCTGCCCGCACTCGGTGGGCCGGTCACTACCTGCAGTGGACTCACGGCTTGGGCCCCTGCCCCTCGTTGTCTTCCCAATGCAGGATGCGACGGGTAACGAAGCGGTAGACCGGCTTGCCCGTGGCGAACCACAGTTCGCGCACCCACGAGGTGCGCTTGAGCACGCGCTTTTCCACTGGGGTGAGCGACTCACGGCAGTACATGCGCTTGTGCTTGAGCAGGTGGCGCAGGTCCTCGCGGGCCAGCAGGCGCATCCAGCGCGAGCGCGGGTTGCCGATCACTGCCAGCTGGAAGTCGATCAATGCCGGGCGGCCGTCTTCGGTCACCAGCCAGTTGGCTTCCTTGGCCAGGTCGTTGTGGGCCACGCCACGCCGATGCAGCTGCTGCAGCAGCCGACGCGCGGCGCGGAACCAGGCCAGGTCGCCACGCGGTGGGCGCTGGTACATGGCGTCGCCGGCCATGAAACTGCGGTCGAGATGATGCCCATTCCACGCCAGCAGCTGCGGCACGTCGGCCATGCCATGGATATGGCGCAGCGCGCGCGCTTCGCGGCGGGCCAGCCACCAGGCCGGCAGGCGCAACCACAGCGGCGTGGCGCCCAGGTCACGGCGTACGAAGGGGCCGGCAGGCCCTTCCACACGGAGGATGCGACCGAAGCTATCGGCCTTCAAAGCATGCGGTGGCGTGTCTGGCGTATGCGGCATGGGCCCATTCTAGGCGATGGCGCCGGTTGCAAACGGTCACCAAGCGGCTGGGAACCAGTCACCTTCACGCCCCTATAATCGGGCAATGGACTCTTCATGGATCGACGCCACGCTTGCGTGGATTGCCGCTCACCCCGTGCTGGCGGGTGCCGTTATCTTCCTCATCGCCTTCTGCGATGCGGTGATCATTCTTGGCGCCATCGTGCCGGCGCTGCCGCTGCTGTTCGCGGTAGGCGTGTTCATCGGCCTGGGCCAGATCTCCGGACCGTACGCGGTGGCGGCGGCCGCACTGGGCGCATTCGCCGGCGATGGCATCAGTTACTGGATCGGGCGCCGCTGGGGAGACCGCCTGCGTGGCGTCTGGCCGTTCAGCCGTTACCCGCAGCTGCTCGACCGCGGCGAGAACCTGTTCCGTCGCAATGCGTTCAAGAGCATTCTGGTGGCACGCTACGTCGGCGCGATCCGGCCGTTCGTGCCCGCCATCGCGGGCATGATGAAGATGCCAGCCAGCCGCTATGTACAGGCCAGTGGTATCGCCAGCATTTCATGGGCGGTGCTGTTCCTGGCCCCCGGCTGGATTCTTGGCGAGGCCTATGACGCGGTGGCCGCAGTAGCCGGTCGGCTGGTGGTGGTGGTCGGCCTGCTGGCGGTGATCCTTGGCCTGGTCTGGGCCATCGTGCTGTACGGCTACCGCTGGTCGGCCGCGCGCATGGACAACTGGCTGGCACGCCTGCTCGACTGGTCCAACCGCCATCCGACGCTGGGCCGCTACACCGTCGGCGTGCTGGACCCGAAGCGGCGCGAGTCGGTGCCGCTGGCGATGCTGGCGCTGATGCTGCTGGTGCTGGGCTGGGGCTGGTTCGCGCTGCTGACCGTGGTGGTCGCGCATGGCGAGCCACTGGCGATCGACCTGCTGGTACACCAGGCCATGCTGGCCCTGCGCAACCCGCTGGCCGATTACCCGATGGCCGCGCTGGCGTCGCTGGGCGCCTGGCAGGTGCTGCTGCCGGCCACGGCGGCGGCGATGGGCTACCTGGTCTGGCGCCGGCGCTGGATGGCGGCCGCGCACTGGCTGGCCGCGCTGGCTTTCGGCCTGGCGCTGACCATGCTGCTCGGCGCTACCGTCGATGTTGTGCGCCCGGTCGACGCCAGCAGCGGCTTCGGCTTCCCGTCGGTGTCGGTGACGATGGCCACCATCACCTTCGGCTTCTTCGCGGTGTTGATCGCCCGCGAGATGCCCGGCCGCACCCGCGTCTGGCCGTACCTGGTGTCGGGCATCGTGGTCAGCCTGATCGGTTTCTCGCGCCTGTACCTGGGCGCGCATTGGCTGAGCGATGTGATCGGCGGCATGCTGTTCGGCACGTTCTGGCTGCTGGTGCTGGGCATCGCCTACCGCCGCCGCTTCAACCGCTCGTTCTGGGTGAAGCCGGTGGCATGGCTGTTCTACGGCGTCTTCGCCGTCGCCGCGATGTGGTACGCACCGCGCAACATCCCGGTGAAGCTGGAACGCTTCGAGCCGACCTTGCCGGCCCCGCAGGCAATGGACACGCAGGCCTGGTGGCAGCACGACTGGGCGACACTGCCGGCGCGCCGCAACGAGTTCGATGACGACCAGCGCTGGCCGTTGGACGTGCAGGTGGCCGGTCCGCTGGCACCGCTGCAGGCGCAACTGGAAGCGCGCGGCTGGAAGCGGCAGGAGCAGGCCGGCTGGCAGCAGGCGCTGCTGATGCTGGACAAGAACACCGGCGCCGATGAACTGCCGGTGCTGCCGGCGACGCTGGAAACCCGCGTGGAAGCGCTGTTGATGGTACGCCCGGGTACACACCGTGATGAGCGCTACGTACTGCGCCTGTGGCCGGCCCCTGCGCAGTTGCAGCCGGGCAACACGCCGCTGTGGCTGGGCAGTGCACAGACCCTGCGCTACGAACGCCATTTCGAGTGGATCGGCATGTGGCACCCGCTGCGTGGTGTCGACCCGGCATTGAATGCCGTGAAGGACGCCGTGCAGGACCTGCCGCAGCGCGAGGACGTGCACAGCGAAACCGGGTTGCCGGTGCTGCGGCTGAAGACCACCACGCCCTGACGGATACCGGTGCGCGATCACCCACTGTAGCGCCGAGTCCATGCTCGGCTGCGCTTCGCACGACCCAACACGCCGAGCATGGGCTCGGCGCTGCAGTAGATCCACGCGATGCGTGGATGGCATTGCACGCATGCCCCAGCATGTGCACCAAGGTGCACAGCGACCCAAGGCAGGCTGCTACGGCATCCAGCCCAGCAGCTGCTGCAATCGCTGGTGCGGGTCGTCCATCTGCAGCAGCTGAAGGCGCTGCTGCTCGCTCAGCGGCAGCAGCTCGGCCAGCCGCCAGCCGACCCAGCTGGCCTGGTCCAGCAGCGCCGGATTGGCCGGCGCATAGGCCTCGCCGGCCTGCTCGATGATGTGCCCCAGCACCGTGGCCAGCAGTGCATGCTGCGGCCGCAGTTCGTCATCGGGGTCTTCCTCGCACCAGCGCACATCAGCCACCACCAGGCCGTTGTCGCGCACGCGGGTGCGCTCGACATGGAAGCGGCGGGTGCCGCGCAGGCGCAGCTGCAGCACGCCGTCGGCGCCGACATCGAAGTCTTCGATGCGTACCTGCACGCCAAAGGCGGCCGGTGTCGCCGGTGCGCCGACCTCCTCGCCCTCGAGGATCAGGCAGACGCCAAATCCCTCACCACTGCGGCCGCTGTCGCGGACCAGGTCCAGATAGCGCCGCTCGAACACGCGCAGGCCTACCGCTGCACCCGGTACCAGCGCGGTGTGCAGCGGGAACAGCGGCAGCGAGCCGTCGCCGCTCATCGGGCCTGCAGCGCGGCGAGGAAGCGGCGCGGGGCACCGTCGAAGCCACCGTTGGACATGAATACCACGTGGTCACCGCTGCGCGCGCTGGCCTGCAGCTGCGCCAGCAATGCGTCGGTATCGGGCACCGCGTGGGCTTCGCCACGCACCGCGGCGATCACCGCCGCAGCATCCCAGGCCAGTTCCGGGCGATGCAGGAACACCACTTCATCGGCCAGCGCCAGCGAGGGAGCCAGCGCCGGCGCATGTGCGCCCAGCCGCATCGAGTTGCTGCGCGGCTCCATCGCGACCACGATGCGCGCATCACCCACCTTGGAACGCAGGCCCTCCAGCGTGGTGGCGATCGCAGTCGGATGGTGGGCGAAATCGTCGTAGACGGTGATGCCGTCATGGCTGCCGATCACTTCCATGCGGCGCTTGACGCTGCGGAAGCGCGCCAGCGCCGGGATCACGTCGGCCGGGGCCACGCCCACTGCATGCGCGGCGGCCAGCGCGGCCAGACCGTTGAGCACGTTGTGGCGGCCCAGCAGCGACCACTGCACATCACCCAGCGCCTGCCCACGATGATGCACGCGGAACGCGCTGCCATCGGCGGCCAGCAGCTCGGCATGCCATTCCAGCGACGGATCGAAGCCGAAGCGCTCGACCGGGGTCCAGCAGCCCATCGCCAGCACTTCGGCCAGGTACTGATCCTCGCCGTTGACGATCAGCCGGCCACGTGCGGGTACGGTACGCACCAGATGGTGGAACTGGCGCTGGATCGCGGCCACGTCCGGGAAGATGTCGGCATGGTCGTACTCAAGGTTGTTGAGGATGGCCACCAGCGGCCGGTAGTGCACGAACTTGCTGCGCTTGTCGAAGAAGGCCGTGTCGTACTCATCGGCCTCGACCACGAACTCGCGGCCCTGGCCCAGGCGGGCGGAGACACCGAAATCCTCGGCGACACCGCCGATCAGAAAGCCCGGCGAGCGCCCTGCACTTTCCAGCAGCCAGGTGAGGATCGTGGTGGTGGTGGTCTTGCCGTGGGTACCGGCCACGGCCAGCGTGTCGCGGCCCGGCAGCACCTGCTCGGACAGCCACTGCGCGCCGGAGATATAGCGCTGGCCGGCATCGAGCACGGCTTCCACGGCGGCATTGCCGCGCGACAGCGCGTTGCCGATCACTACCTCGTCGGTGCCGGCCGGCACGCTGTCGGCGCGGTAGCCCTGGTCCAGGGTGATGCCCAGCTGTTCGAGCTGGGTCGACATCGGCGGGTAGATGGCCTGGTCGCTGCCGCTGACGGAATGCCCAAGTTCCCGCGCCAGGGCGGCCACGCCGCCCATGAAGGTGCCGGCAATTGCAAGGATATGTACGCTGCTCATGACCGAGGATTGTGACCGATGACGGCTGTATAGGGCCAATGTCCGCTATCGGGTAAGACAACCCCTACACGGGATGTGAGAAAACTCCAATCAGCTGTCAGGGAATTCCCGATAGCGATGTTCTGTGAACCCGGACACAATTCGAACTGCCAGCCGCAGTACCCGAACCGGTCCTACTCCCCAAGAGGCCATCCCCAAGGGAGCTCATACTGCGGGGCCCTGAGCAAGCCCTTCGCTGGCGCCTATCAAACGACACAGGCCTGATCCTCGCGGACCAGGCCTGTGTTTTTTGCGCCCGAAGGACCGGAAGCATGCCGGCCCCGCCGGATCAGGCCTTGATCGCTGCCAGGATGCGGGCTTCGATCTCGTCCAGCTCACCGACGCCATCGACGCGGGCCAGGGTGCCACGGCCGGCGTAGAAATCGACCACCGGGGCGGTCTGGTCGTTGTAGACCTGCAGGCGCTGGCGCACCGCTTCCGGGTTGTCATCGGCGCGGCCCTGCTCCTTGGCGCGGCCGGCGATGCGGTCGACCAGCAGCTCGGTGGGCACATCCAGCTGCACCACCGCGTCCAGCGGCTGGCCGATCTTGGCCAGCAGGCCATCCATCGCATTGGCCTGGGCCACATTGCGCGGATAGCCATCGAGGATGAAGCCCTTGGCGACATCAGCCTGGGTCAGGCGCGACTCCAGCATGCCCAGCAGGATGTCGTCCGACACCAGGTTGCCGGCATCCATCACCGTCTTGGCCTGCTTGCCCAGCTCGGTGCCGGCGGCGATTTCCGCGCGCAGCATGTCACCGGTCGAAATGTGGGCGATCCCCAGCTTTTCCTTCAGGCGCGTCGCCTGTGTCCCCTTGCCCGAACCGGGCGGTCCCAACAGAACCAATCGCATTGACCTGACTCCAACGTGTTGAAAACAAAGAAGGTTCGCGTCCCGGACGGTCCGGTATCGCTGCACCGCAATAGCGCCACTTTACCGCATCCGGGTAATGTCCCTGCAATGTCCCCTCCCCCGAGCAGGTAGAAGCATGCGCAACGGTACTCTCCTTTACGCCCAGTCCGGCGGTGTCACCGCCGTCATCAATGCCACGGCGGCAGCGGTGATCGAGCAGGCCCGGGCCAAGGGCATCAAGGTCCTGGCCGCGCGCAACGGCATCCTCGGCGCGCTGCGCGAGGAGCTGATCGACACCAGCAGGGAGAGTGCCGCCGCGATCCGCGCCCTCGCCCATACCCCGGGCGGCGCCTTCGGCTCGTGCCGGGTCAAGCTGAAATCGCTCGACGCCGACCGCGCCCGCTATGACCGCCTGCTGGAGGTGCTGCAGGCCCACGACGTGCGCTGGTTCCTCTACAACGGCGGCAACGACTCGGCCGACACCGCACTGAAGGTCTCGCAGCTGGCCAAGGCCTCCGGCTACGACCTGACCTGTATCGGCGTGCCCAAGACCATCGACAACGACCTTGCCGTTACCGATACCTGCCCCGGCTTCGGATCAGCGGCCAAGTACACCGCGGTCTCGGTGCGCGAGGCGGCACTGGACGTGGCGGCGATGGCCGAAACCTCCACCCGTGTCTTCATCTACGAAGCGATGGGTCGCCACGCTGGCTGGCTGGCCGCCGCCGCCGGCCTGGCCGGCAACGGTGATGACGAAGCGCCGCACATCATCCTGCTGCCTGAGCGCGCCTACGACGAGGCCACGTTCCTGGCCAAGGTGAAAGCCGTGGTCGAGCGCGTCGGCTACTGCGTGGTGGTGGCGTCGGAAGGCATTGCCACCGCCGATGGCCGCTTCGTTGCCGATGCCGGCGGTGGCAAGGACTCGTTCGGTCATTCGCAGCTCGGGGGCGTGGCGGCGCACCTGGCCGGCCGGGTCAAGGATCAGCTGGGCCTGAAGGTGCACTGGGCACTGCCCGATTACCTGCAGCGCTCGGCCCGCCACCTGGCCAGCAGGACCGACTGGGAGCAGGCGCAGGCAGTGGGCAAGGCCGCGGTGCAGCTGGCACTGAAGGGCCAGAATGGCGTAATGCCGGTGATCGTGCGCAGCAGCGATGCGCCCTATCGCTGGAAGATCGAAGCGGCGCCGCTGTCGAAGATCGCCAACCACGAGAAGAAAATGCCGGCCGGCTTCATCCGCCGCGATGGCTTCGGCATCACGGCCAGGGCGCGCGCCTACCTGTCGCCATTGATCAAGGGCGAAGCACCGCTTCCCTATGGCACCGATGGCCTGCCGAAGTACGTCACCCTGAAGAACGTGGCGGTGAAGCAGAAACTGCCGGCCTTCGAAGGCTGACCTGAAAATGGGGACGGAGGGGATTAAGTCGCATCCGCCCCTCTGTCATCTCCAACAGCATCAGCAGTGGGTCGGATACGACTTAATCCCCTCCGTCCCCTTTTCATGGAGGTCATCATGGCACTGCGTGTTGTTCGACTCGGTACGCCGCGCCAACCCGGCGAGGGACTGCGCATCGGCACGGTGCGGCGGCCGCCGCGCGGCGTGCCGCGCAGCGAGTTCGCCCCACAGGACTGGTACGACGTCTGGTTTCCGACCCTGTCACCCAGCGCGGAGCTGGTGAAGCGGGCACATGAGGCAACGACGGCGGCCGACTGGACCGCCTTCTTCCGCCATTACAAGGCCGAGATGAAGGCGCCCGATGCCGCCCACGCGCTGGACCTTCTGGCCGCGATGTCGCAACACAGCGACATCAGCGTGGGCTGCTACTGCGAGGATGAAGCGCACTGCCACCGCAAGGCATTGCGCGAGCTGCTGGTGGCGCGCGGGGCAATGCTGGCGGAGTGATGATGGCAGGGTTGCCGGCCAGCGGCCGGCACTACCCAAGGATGGCGGCGCGGGTGCACCACCCACGCGACTTCAATTGCAGGCCTTGCCTTCCATATGCAGCTGCGCGGCGAACATCGTCACCTGCGGAATCTGGCCGGCGGCGGCCTGCTTCTTCGCCTCTTCCAGATAGATGCGCGACTGGCCCTGCCCATCCAGCTCGACCTTGTGGCTCGACGGCAGGCGCCACACCCGCACCACCGCCTGCTGCGCCGGGCACGCGGCGTTGGGCACGCGGATCACATCATTGAGCTTCCAGCCCTTGTCGGCACTCGGCTGCGCCTTGGTGTAATCGACGAAGCGCGCGCGTGGCTGGCATTGCTCGCTGGTCCGGACGGCGGAGAAGCGATATGGCGCGGCGGCATCACCGGTGAACGCACCTTCCAGCCGCGCGCAGGCCTCGGGGATCTGCCGCAGCGTATGCACCGCGCCCACCGCCTGCGGCGCACCGACCGCACGCTGCAGTTCCGGCGTTTCCGCAGCAAAGGCCGGTGCGGCCGGGACCAGGGCGGCAAGCATCAACAGGGACAGGCGCATGGGGGATCTCCTACGGGGCTGTGCGCAGGCTTGCAGAGGCTGCCTTAACGGGGTGCAAAGGCCGTTGGCTCGCCAATCATGCCCAGGGCCCGACGGCATGCGCCGCGGCTCCCAGGAGCCAGTCGAGCATGGCTCGACTCTACAAGTGGCGGCACGCATACTGCGGGCACCAGGGAATGCTGAACACCGCCATACGTCGGACGACCGCCCAGGTCGGTACGGGTTGGTTCCAGGCTGCAGCCCGTCGTCCCCCTCGTGGTGCCGTTCATCGCCGCTGGATGCCTACATCCATTCTGCGGAGGGGTCTAATGCTGGAACGTCACGGGCTGTCACTGGCGCTGGGCTGCGCCATTCTCGCGATCCTGTTCGGAATCGTCTCGGCGCGCTGGATCCTGCGCCAACCCACCGGCAATGCGCGCATGATCGCGATCGCCACCGCGATCCAGGAAGGTGCGCGTGCATATCTCAACCGCCAGTACCTGACCATCGGCATCGCCGGCGTGGTGCTGTTCGTGCTGGTCGGTGTGTTCCTCAGCTGGTACACCGCGATCGGCTTCGCGGTCGGCGCGGTGCTGTCCGGCGCGGCCGGCTACATCGGCATGAACGTGTCCGTACGCGCCAACGTGCGTACCGCAGAGGCGGCGCGCAACGGCATCAGCGCGGCGATGGACGTCGCCTTCCGCGGCGGCGCGATCACCGGCATGCTGGTGGTCGGGCTGGGCCTGCTGGGCGTGGCCGGCTACTACGCACTACTGTTGCAGATGGGCCTGCCGATGGAACAGGCGCTGCACGCGCTGGTCGGCCTGGCCTTCGGCTCTTCACTGATCTCGATCTTCGCGCGGTTGGGCGGTGGCATCTTCACCAAGGGCGCCGACGTGGGCGCCGATCTGGTCGGCAAGGTCGAAGCCGGCATTCCCGAAGACGATCCGCGCAACCCGGCGGTGATCGCCGACAACGTCGGTGACAACGTCGGCGACTGCGCCGGCATGGCGGCCGACCTCTTTGAAACCTATGCAGTGACCGTCATCGCCACCATGCTGCTGGGCAGCCTGATGCTGGCCGAAGCCGGTGCCAATGCCGTGCTGTATCCGCTGGTACTGGGCGGCGTGTCGATCATCGCGTCGATCATCGGCGCGCTGTTCGTCAAGGTGAAGCCCGGCGGCTCGATCATGGGCGCGCTGTACAAGGGCGTGATTGTTTCCGGCGTGCTGGCCGCCATCGCCTTCTACCCGATCACCACCGGACTGATGTCCGACAACGTGCATGGACCGACGGCGCTGTATGGCTGCGCGCTGATCGGCCTGGTCCTGACCGGCCTGATCGTGTGGATCACCGAGTACTACACCGGCACCCAGTACAAGCCGGTGCAGCACGTGGCGCAGGCCTCGACCACCGGCCACGGCACCAACATCATTGCCGGCCTCGGCATCTCGATGAAATCCACCGCGCTGCCGGTGGTGGCGGTGTGTGCGGCGATCTGGGGCGCGTTCGCACTGGGCGGCCTGTACGGGATCGCCATTGCCGCAACCGCCATGCTGTCGATGGCAGGGATGATCGTCGCCCTCGATGCCTATGGTCCGATCACCGACAACGCCGGTGGCATCGCCGAAATGGCCGAGCTGCCTTCGGAGATCCGCGACATCACCGACCCGCTGGATGCGGTGGGCAACACCACCAAGGCCGTGACCAAGGGCTATGCGATCGGCTCGGCGGCGCTGGCGGCACTGGTGCTGTTCGCCGACTACACCCACAACCTGCAGGCAGCCAATCCCGGCCAGGAATTCCGCTTCGATCTCAGCGACCACACGGTGATCATCGGCCTGTTGATCGGCGGCCTGATTCCCTACCTGTTCGGTGCGATGGCGATGGAAGCGGTCGGCCGCGCGGCAGGCGCAGTGGTGGAAGAAGTGCGCCGCCAGTTCCGCGAGATCCCCGGCATCATGCAGGGCACCGGCAAGCCGCAGTACGACAAGGCGGTGGACATGCTGACCCGCTCGGCGATCCGCGAAATGATCGTGCCCTCGCTGCTGCCGGTCGCCGTGCCGGTGGTGGTCGGCCTGCTGCTGGGGCCGCGCGCACTGGGCGGCCTGCTGATCGGCACGATCGTCACCGGCCTGTTCGTGGCCATTTCGATGACCACCGGCGGCGGCGCCTGGGACAATGCCAAGAAATACATCGAGGATGGCCACTTCGGTGGCAAGGGCAGCGAAGCGCACAAAGCCGCGGTGACCGGCGACACTGTTGGTGACCCGTACAAGGACACCGCCGGCCCGGCAATCAATCCGCTGATCAAGATCATCAACATCGTGGCGCTGCTGCTGGTGCCGCTGCTGTAGATCCACGCGACGCGTGGATGGCAGGCTCGACGGGGTCAGAACCCTTTCCTGCGGAAAGGGATCCGACCCCGATGGAGATCACCGCCCGCGCAGGAAGAACCACACGGGCACCATCACGTTCACCGGGCCGCCGGCCACCTCGGGCGGCGGCGGGCCGCGCGAGGATCGTTGGCGTCGTCCACTTCCACGACCGGATTGGACTCCAGCCGTGGTGCGGGTCGGCTCAGCACGTAACCGGCGCTGGCGGCAAAGAACAGGCCCACGCCGAGCAACAGGCGCCACGACGGATGCGCGCCCCAGCAGAACAGGGCAAAGCCCGCCGCCATGCCTGCGCTGGCAAACGCCTTGCCCTTGCCCGACACGGCGCCCTGCTCGCGCCACAGCCGCAGCGACGGGCCGTAGCGTGGATGCGCCAGCAGGCGCTGCTCGAACGTCGGCGAGCTGCGCGCGAAGCAGCCCACCGCGAGGATCAGGAAGATGGTGGTCGGCATGACTGGCAGCAATGCGCCGATCACCCCGAGGCCGACCATCAGCCAGCCCAGCGCGAACCAGAGCCAGCGCATCAGCGCTGCACCTGTGGGCGCGCGCCGCGCATCAGGCGAATTCCACTTCGACGTGGCGATGCACGCTGCGGAACGCAGCGTCGGCTGCATCGATCACCTGCTGGTCCTGCTCGGCACTCAGCGGCACCGCGTCCAGCGCAGCGGTGAACTCGCGCCAGTGGCGCGCTGCGCCATCGGGATGGGCGGTCAGGTGGCGGGCGCCGAAATCACGGTTCAGGCCGAGCTTGGCCGCCATCTTGTACAGAATGGTGCCGCCCAGATTGGAGCCTTCGGCCACGTACAGCCAACCCAACGCAGTCGGCAGCGCGAGGTCCGAGGGCAGCGCGTCGATGTCCGCGCCCGGGAGCGTCTGCTCCAGATCCTGCAGGTCGCGCGCGACCTGTCTCAGTCGGCGGCGCGCGCCCAGATCGGGCAGCAGTGCGTCCAGCGCAGGATTGGCATACAGCGCATCAATGCTGCGGTGGAAGCGATACTGCACGCGCAGGAAACGGGCGAAGTTGCTGCGGTCGGCGAAGATGTCACCGGCCATGATGCGCTTGTCCAGCGCACCGTGGCTGTCGCGGGTGGCGGCCTTGAGCCGCAGGCTGCGGCTGTCTTCGGGAACGATGTGTGCGTTCATGGGGGAATGCCAGGAGGGTCGTCCTGCTGTAGACGTCTGCCACGGGGCTTTCCCCAAGGCCGTCTACACCGATAATGGGCCATCCCCTTGTCCATCCGGAACCGACGATGATCACCACCGAACCGCGCATGACCAACCTGTTCCTGCAGCTGGGCCTGGATGCCAGCGCCGAGGGCATCGCCCGCTTCATCCGCGAGCACCAGCTGGCCACCGACGTCGAAGTGGTCGAGGCGCCGTACTGGAATGATGCCCAGCGCCAGTTCCTGTCCGAGTCGCTGCAGGCCGATGCGGCATGGACCACCGTGGTGGATGAGCTGAACGAGTCGCTGCACGAAGATGCGGTGAAGGCGTCGAGCGGGCTGTAAGTGCCCTGATGGGGGCGCCGGGCATGGCCCGGCGCTACCGTTGTCTCCCGCTGGGGTCAGAGCCCTTCCGCAGGAAAGGGATCCGACCCCGCAGATCAGTACTTCCAGGTCAAGGCCAGCCTTGCGGTGCGACCCGGCGCCGGCATCACGCCCAGGGCGAGCGGATCCAGGTAATAGCGGTCGGTCAGGTTGTCCACGCCGGCTTCCACCGACAGCTGGTCGTTGAAGCTCCAGCTGGCGAACAGGTCTACCAAGGTGTTCGGCCGGTACAGCTGTTGGATCGCCGACAGGCCCACGTTCCAGTCCTTGTCCAGCGTGCTGATCGGGCCGGCGTTGTGGACCACGCGGGTGCCGAAGGTCAGGCGCTCGTCGAACAGGCGCGAGCCCAGGGTCAGGTTGACCATGTAGCGCGGCGGGTTCTGGGTGTTGGTGTACGACCCCTCGAAGCCGCCGTCCACGCAGTTAGGCGTGTGGGCCAGCTCATCGTTCCTGCGCTGTGCGCCATAGGCCCGGCGCTCGGCGGCGATGTCCGGCGCGCAGGTCTTGGCTTTGAAGTAGTAGTGCGCGGACAGGTCGGCGAAGACCTTGCCGCTGTCATAGCTGGACTGGAACTCCATGCCGGAGACCTTGAACTGGTCGACGTTGCGGATCAGGCCGGCCGACAGCGTGCGGTAATCGCGGGTGATCAGGTCGTCGATGCGGGTGTCGAAATACGCCAGCTTCAGCGCCAGGCGGTCGCCGGCGGTGAACAGGTCGTAGCGGAGGGTGCTGGCACCGATTTCCCAGCTGCGCGCACGCTCCGGCTTCAGCTCACCCACCGGCTTGGCGGCGGTGAACAGGCCCAGCGTGGTCTCGAACAGGCTCGGCAGCTTGGTGCCCTCGGCGTACTTCACATAGACCAGGGTGTCTTCGCTGAAGCGGTAGGCCACGCTGGCAGTCGGCGAGAACGCGGTATCACGGCGGCGGATCGGCGGCGACCAGCTCCAGCTGACCGGCACCTCCAGGTCCTGCGCCTTGCCGGCGTCATAGAAGTTCCACCCACCGATGTCGCCCACCGTGCCCTTCTTGTACGGCGAGGCCAGCAGCGATTCCTGGGTGAAATTGCCATTGGCATCCGGATACCAGTTCAGCAACGCGATGCGCTTGGCGCGCCACAAGGGCAGTGCCGGGTTGCCGTTGAGCAGCTCGGTGTAGCGGTACTGGCCCTGCACCTCATAGGCATCGGGCGTGGCCAGGCGGTTGCGGTCATGCACATCCACGCGGTTCCAGCGGCCGCCGGCCAGCAGTTCCCAATGCTCATCGGGCTGCCACTTCAGCGAGGCCACGGCGCTGTATTCCTTGCGCTCGGCGTTGCGCAGGAAGCGGTTGTTGACCAGATCGTCATGCTTGATCGGGCCCGAGCCGCCCGGGGCGATATCTTCGTCGCTGTAGGACAGGCCATAGTCGAGCGTGAACGCTCCGGCGCGGGTGCCGAACGTCGAGGTGTTGCTGGCATCCAGGTTGAAGCGCTTCTGCCGCAGCGGGTTCCGGTAGGCATCCTTGTAGCCGGGATCGCCACTGAAACTGGGCGCGTCGTACCACTCGGTGCGGCGATCGAAGTACCACGGCGTGATGCCGGTCAGGCTGTTGTACATCACGCTGTCGGTGTCGGTGTACGCTGCATTGACGCGCAGGTCGATCAGCTCGCTGTCCGGATCGAAGCGATAGCGCAGGGTGTAGCTGTCCATGTCGACGTGGCCCGGATCCCACTGCGGGATGCGGTCACGATCCACCCGGATGATCTGCGAGGCCATGATCTCGCCGGCGGTGCCTTCGTAACGGCGGTAACCGGCCTCCAGCGTCTGCGCGTCGTCGACGCGCCAGGTGCCCTTGAGCAGCGCCGACTTCGAACGCGAGGAGGTGTTGAACACTTCGGTGCGCGGCGGATTCAGCGGCGCCAGCGTGCGACGGGTCTGCGGGAAATCATCGTAGCCGTGCTTGCCGGAGAAGTAGTTGCCGTTGTCCCGGTACGCGTAGGCCGCAACCAGGTCGAAGCGGTCCCAGTGACCGGCACCGGCCACGTTGAAGAACTGGCTGCCGGTGGCGCTACGATCGGTGCGCGGCGTCGCACTGTAGGACGGCAGGTTGTTGGCACTGCCATTGGCCAGGCCACTGCGCACGCGCACGCCGAGGTCGCGCCCCTCGCGCAGCACGTCACCGATCTTCAGCGTCTCCATCTCGACCATACCGCCGATGCCACCGGAGGCATTGGCCTGCAGGCTCGGGCCCTTGGTGATGGTCAGGCTGGAGATCAGGTCGGGGTCGAGGTAGGTGCGCTGTGACTGGCCCGCATAGCCGCGGTAGGTGTCCATGCTGGACTGGCCACCGTCGATGATCACCGGTACGCGGCCTTGACCCTGGATGCCACGGATGTTGACGTCGAAGCCATTGCCGACGCGCGGATCACCGGCGGTGACACCGGCCACACCCTTGACGATGTCACCGTTGGAGGTGCCGCGGAAGCGCTCCAGATGCGCGCGGTCGAGCGTGGTGGTCGAACCCACGCTGCGGTAGCTGTCGAGCAGGCGTGCTTCATCGTTGTTCGCACCGCTGTCGACGCGGTCGCCGGCCACACTCAGCGTGCCGGTGACGATCACACCGCTGTCGGCCCGCACCGGCGTTGCTGCCTCCAGAGTGACCGCATCGGCGCTGACCCGGCGCACCGCCACGCCACTGCCCTGCAGCAGGTGCTGCAACGCCTGGTTGGCCGACAGGCTGCCGCTGACCGCGTGGGAGGTTGCGCCGTGTGCCAGCGATGCGGGGTACACGACCTGCACGCCGGATTGGCGCATGTAGCTGCGCAGCGCCTCATCCAGCGGTTGTGCAGGAATTTCGAAGCGCAGTACAGCCGCGTGGTCGCTGCGGGCGCTCTGCGCCAGTGCGGGTGGCGTCGTGCTGGCCAGCCCGGCGGCAAGCAACGCAATGCACAGAGGGGACGGGCGCAGTACGCGGCCCGAGCGGTGGGAGTCGAACATGGAAGAACCTGTCAGGTAATCGGTGCCGCGAACGCGGCGTCATCCGCAACACGGGCGGACACGGCGACGTACGTGGCGACGGCGGGTACGTTCGCCGGGTAAGACGGCTGGGCGCGCGACAACCCCAAGAGCGATTTGCGGTCGCGGGGGATGCCGACGGGGCGCGGGTGGGTGCCGACCGTTGGTCGGCCGGTGGTAGCGGTGGGTGCCGACCGTTGGTCGGCACAGGGACGCTCATCCACGCGTGGCGTGGATCTACTGCACGATGGCGACGCCGAATGGAAGACGAGTAACCTGAAGACCTGCCGTTGCCGCCAGCGCATCCAGCGCCTGTTCCGGGCGGTCGATGCGCAACGCAGCACTCACTGCAGGCAGACGTGACAGATCACCGCGCACGAAGGTCGGCCCCGCGCGATAGCGCCCCACCCACTGCACCGCATCGGCGACGCTGGCCTGCTCCAGCAGCAGCTCGCCCTGGCGCCAGGCGCCGACGCTGTCGGCGGTCACGTCAGCCCGTCGCATGACCCCGCCACGTTCAGTGTAGACGGCACGCTGCCCCTGCTGCAGGTAGGTCCAGCCACCGTCGGCCGGGCTGGCCACGCGCACCCTGCCCTGCCCAACCTGGGTTTCCACCCCCTCGTCTCCACGCGCCACGGTGAACGCGGTCGAGATGTCCTCGACCAGGCCATTGCCGGCGCGCACGCTGAAACGCCGCTGTGCATCCGGGCTTACCTCGAACCAGGCGCGCCCGCGCAGCAGCTCGACCTCGCGGGCGTCCGCATCGAAGCGCACGGCAATCGCACTGTCCGCATCCAGCACCGCCCGACTGCCATCGGGCAGCCGCACGTGCTGCACCTGATGCGTGCTGCGATGATCGGACTGCAGGCGCAGCCACGCCTCCGGCCATGCCACCAGCATCGCCAGCATTGCCGCCACAGCCATCGCCCAGCGCAGTCGATGCGGCCCACGCCGTCCGCTGGCCCCGGCGGCCTGTGGGCGCGGCCCGACACTGCGCCACAACGCGCGCTCGTGTTCGAAGGCCCTGCGGTGCCCCGGCTGTTGCAGCCAGTGCTCGAACGCCTGCATGCGTGCATCGCTGATGTCACCCGAGGCCAGCCACGCGATCCAGTCCCGGGACTGTTCGGCCAGGGCATCATCATTGGCAGCGGGCAGCATGTTCGGCGGGCTCATCGGCTGGCGGACAGGCGCATTCAAGCGCAGGCGGGGGAACTAGACCGCATCCACGGTCCAGTGATCAAGACGTCTGCGCGAAGGCCAGCCCCAAGCCGGCGCGCTCATCGACCGCTGCGCGCCCAGGCCAGGCGCTGCAGCGCGGAGCGCACATGATTCTCGACGGTGGTCACCGACACCCCCAGGCGGCGTGCGATCTCGGCCTGGGTGAGGCCCTGCAGGCGGTTGAGCCGGAAGATGGTGCGGGTCGGCTCCGGCAGGTGACCCGCCGCATCGAGCACCCGCTGCAGCTCATCCTGTGCCATGGCCTGCTCCTCGGTGGAGATCACCTCGTCGCCCCCCCACAGGTAGTGGTCGGCCAGCAGCCGGTTGCGGCGGCTCGATTCGCGGCCGTGGTCAGTGGCAAGGTTGGCGGCCAGCCGATACAGATAGGCCCGCGGATTGTCGATCGCCTGGCTGTCATCGACCCCTCGCGCCTTGAACCAGACCGCCTGGATCACGTCCTCGGCGCCGTTGTCGCCCCCGAGGATGCGCTGCACCCGGCGCAGCAGCGCGGGCCGCTCGCGGATCAGCAGCTCAGTGAGGGAGGCAGCATTGGAGGGCATGCGCGGAGCCGGGACGACAGACGGGAGGCACCGCGCATGCTACTCCGGCAATGCGAATAAGTCACATTCTTGTCTATGCCGGGACTACAGGCAATCAACCAGTGCGTCGTAGGTATTGGCTTTCGTGCCGGGCAGCGGCGCGTGCAACGCATCGAACCCGTCCCCCGTTTCCCACACCTGCAACAGGGTTTCCAGGCGTGTTCCTGTTGCCAGCGGCAGCACGCAGGCATAGCGTCCGCGGTTGACCGTGATCAGGCCGCTGGGCTTTACCCTGGTGTTGCTACCAGCGAAGGTCCATACACACTGGACAACCACCCCCGTGGCCTGTGTTGCTACCAGCGAAGGTCCATACACACTGGACAACCACCCCCGTGGCCTGTTCCACGGAACAGCGCAGGCGCATGGCCCACAGATTGATGTACTCGCCCTCGCAGAAGGTATCGCCACATACCTCATCGAAGCCACGCACCAGTTGCCGCTCGGCAGCAAGGAAACGCTCGTGGCCGCCCCCCGGGCCGGCGTAATCCCGCGCATCGACGAACGCAGGCGCAGCCTGCGCGACACCGGCGCACGGCAGGCTGACAGACAGCACGCCACACAACAGCCAGCATCTACGGAAGCTCCCCATCAGCCCACCCTCCCCTGCGTGCGCAGGCATTCAGGCAACCCATCGAAGATGCCGTGGTCAAGCCCAGGCAAAGGCGCGGTCAGGCCGCCCGGGGCTTCCAGGGAGGCGTAGAACGCGTCGACGGGCACCCCGGGCTGCATTTCGACCGGACAGACCCAGCTCCCGTTGTCGATCCGCACGTGTCCCGTGTCGGGCTCAACCTCCAGCTCGCTGGCGGCCACCACCCAGACACAGCGCTGCACGGTGCCGCGGTGGGCGAGCACGGCGCAGCGGAACTCCATCACCCGGTAGTTGCTGTAATCACCTTCACACAAGGTGTCGGCACACCATGCGGCGAATTCGCCGGCGACCGCGTCCTCCAGCGCAAAGGCACGGTCCCATCCGGCCTCGTCGGAGGGATAGTCAATCAGGTTGACATGCAACCCGCGCGCGAGCGCGGGCAGCGGCGCCAGCAGCAGCAAGGCACAACAGCCCAAGCGGTTCCAGTTCATGGCAAGTCTCCTTGGCAAGGACGTCCAGCCTGCCGCGGGGACCGGGTCGAACCCATCGGGAAACCCCGCCCCACCCGCTCCGCCAGGGGCGGGCGCGCAGGTCGGCCCAGCCCTACCCTGCACAGCGCCCGGCAAAGGCATAAAATGGTGAGCTATCCGTCTATATCCCCACCTGGAGCACACCATGGGCCTGGAACTCGTCTCGCCCGGCAAGAACCCGCCGGAAGAAATCAACGTCATCATCGAGATCCCGAAGGACTCGGAGCCGGTGAAGTACGAAGTGGACAAGGAAACCGGCGCGATCTTCGTCGACCGCATCCTGTCCACCCCGATGCGCTATCCGTGCAACTACGGCCACGTGCCGAGCACCCTGTGTGGCGACGGCGATCCGGCCGACGTGCTGGTGGTGCTGCCGCTGCCGCTGGTGCCGGGCTCGGTCGTGCGCTGCCGTCCGGTCGGTGTGCTGAAGATGAGCGATGAGGCAGGCAGCGACGAGAAGATCCTCGCCGTGCCGGTCTCGAAGATCTTCAGCGGCTACGCCCACGTCGAAGACATCGCCCAGGTCTCGAGCCACTGGCTGGAGCGCATTGGCCACTTCTTCGAGCATTACAAGGATCTGGAGAAGGGCAAGTGGGTCAAGCTGGACGGTTGGGGTGGCGCCGCTGAGGCCAAGCAGATCCTGATCGAGGCGCACCAGCGCCATCTCGACAGCAAGGCCTGAGCCTGAACCGGATCGCTCCGGCGATACCCCGCCGGAGCGATGCGGGTCACGTTTCATGATGACGGCACATCACTCTTGCTGCCGTATTAGGTAAATTGCGTCACTTCACACGTCATCGACATCCATCGTCGAGACAGCCAGGGGAATGTGTCGTGCGTATTCTGCTTGTTGGGGATGCAGCCAGCCTGCCGGCTGAGCTGACCGAATTCATTGCCGATCTTGGGGAAGACTGGCAGCCGCTGACCGCCGCCGATGGCCAGACCGCGATGACCGCGGTGGCCACGCAGGGCGTGGACGCGGTGATCGTCTGCCCGCAGTTGCCCGATCTCAATGCCACCACGCTGCTGGGCCAGATCCGGACACTGCGCCCGGAAACCATCCGCATCGCGCTGGTCGATGCACACCATGGCAACCGCCCGCCGCCGGCGCGCCTGATCGGTGTCGCCCACCGCTTCCTGCCGCTGCCGCTGGCGCCGGAAGTGCTGCTGGAGGCATTGACCAGCCTGGAAGAACTGCGCGAAGTGCTGGACAGCCCGCGCCTGCGCGATGCCATCGGCCGTATCGAGAAACTGCCATCGCCACCGCACCTGTACCTGAGCCTGACCCAGGCCCTGGAACATGACGACGATACCGACAGTGCCGATGTGGCCAAGCTGGTCGCCGCCGATCCGGCCATCGCGGCCAAGGTGCTGCAGCTGTCGAACTCGGCGTTCTTCAGCCAGGGCCGCACCATTGCCGACCTGCGCACTGCGGTCACCCGGCTGGGCCTGGCCACGCTGCGTGACCTGGTGCTGGCCAGCGAAGTGTTCTCCGCGCCGACGCTGTCGGCTGCCGAGCGCAACTCACTGCAGCAGCGCGCCTTGCTCGCCTCGCGGCTGGCCGCACGCCTGCTGCCCGAGTCCAGCGCCGAACTGGGGGCGACTGCCGCACTGCTGGCCGACATCGGCCTGCTGCTGCCCGGCGTGCGCAACGAGCGCAGCGAGCCCGCGCTGGCCGGCGATACCCGCCCAGGCCATGCCGAGGCCGGCGCCTACCTGCTGGGCCTGTGGGGCCTGCCGATGCCGATCATCGAAGCGGTGGCATTCCACCTGCAGCCGCAGCGCGCCAACACCCGCAGCTTCTGGGTGACCGGCGCGGTGCACGTGGCCCTGGCGCTGGTCAATGGCGATCCGGTGGACGAGGACTACCTGCAGCGTGCAGGCGTGCTGAACAAGCTGCCGCAATGGCGCGAGCACGCCAATGCACTGATGGGACTGGTGCCCAGCGACGCCTGAGCGTGCTGGATGATGTCCGGACGACAGAGGGCGCACCCACACGGTGCGCCCTTTCCATGTCAGCGGGTACCGCAGGCATCCTGCACGCAACGCCGGTACTGCGACTCGCAGATGACCGGTGACTTGCCACTGGCCAGGCACTGCTGGCGGAACTCTTCGCAATAAAGCCCGCCACCACAGACCCCGAGGCCCTGCGCGAACACCGCGCCCACCAGCGTTGCATAGATCAATGCAGCCGCCGATGCCTGGCGCAGCAACGTGTTCTTCATACCCCTCTCCACATGCGAGCGTCCGGTATTGGACCTCCTGACTGTGTCGATTGCGACACGACGGGACCGTGACTGCGCTCACCTTCCAACAGTTTCCGGAATTCCCCTACAAAAAAGAGGGCGGACCTAGCGGCCCGCCCTCCTCGTGTTGCTACCGCACTTCGATGGATCAGAAGCGCTGGGTGTACTTCATGTACAGGAAGCGACCCACATCGAAGCCGCCGTAGTAGGCGAACGCCGAGTTCGGAGCCGAGTACTGCAGCGGACCCTTGTGGTCGAACACATTGTTCGCGCCCAGGGCGATCGTCGCATCCCACGGTGCCTTCCAGCTGACCTGCAGGTCGTGGAAGGTGTTGGAGCCGGTGTGACGCAGCGGATCGGTTTCGCCATTGGCCATGTGGTTCGGCGCATCGCACCAGCCATCAGCCAGCGAGATGCAGCTTTCCTTCATGCCGGAGTAGTAGCGCGCGGTGTAGTTCACACCGAAATCGCCGTACTGCCAGTTGACGCCCAGGTTCGAACGCACGCGGAACAGGCCCGGCTCGCCGACGCGGCCGATCATGATGTTGTCACCCGCGCTGTTCTGGCCCTGCTCGTCGTACTTGGCGGTGTAGCTGGTGGTCCAGTCGATGCTGAACTGACCGATGGCCAGTTCCGGCAGGCGGTACTTGATGCCCAGGTCGTAACCTTCGGTTTCCATCTTGCCGAGGTTGGCGGTGCCGTAGGTGATCGCACTGACGTGGCCGTCAGCCGCACGGGTCACGCTCGAGCAACGCTCGGAGTTGCCCAGCACGTAGCAGTCACGCAGGATGCGGTCGACGCTGTCAGCGATGATCATGTCGCTGATTTCGTACTTGTACCAATCCAGCGAGACGTCCAGGCCCTGCACCCAGCGCGGGCTCCACACCAGGCCGAAAGTGGTGCTCTTGGAGGTTTCCGGCTTCAGGTTCGGGTTGGCACCCGAGACGAACTGGTCACCCGACTGGCACGGCAGGGTCGAGCACGGCAGGTTGCCCTGGCCCAGCTGCACATAGTTGGCCGGAGCGCCAGCGGCGGTGCACGCGGCATTGCCGGCAACGCTGCCCGGGGCGTTCACGCCGCACGGATCGATGTAGGACTCGAAGCTCGAGCTCAGGCCACCGTACAGGTCGCTGATGGTCGGAGCGCGGAAGCCCTCGGCGTAGGTGCCGCGGACCAGCAGTTCATCCAGCGGACGCCAGGTCAGGCCGAACTTGCTGTTGGTGGTGCCACCGAAGTTGCTGTAGTCCGAGTAACGGCTGGCAACGTTCAGGGTCAGCTCCTTGGCGAAGGCCATGTCGGCCAGCAGCGGCACGTTCAGTTCGAGATAGACCTCGTTCAGATCGTACTGGCCGCGGGTCGGCTTCTGGCCCAGGCCGGTGGACTGGCCCGACTGCGCGAAGGCGTCCGGCACGTAATTGCCTTCTTCCTTGCGGTGCTCGACACCCAGCGCGAAGCCCAGGTCGCCGGCCGGCAGGGTCACGATGGAACCGGACAGGTTGGCGGTGAAGCTGGTGGTCTTGGTGACGCCGCGGGTGGTGAAGGTCGGGAACAGGAAGTCCTGCAGCTCCTGGTTCGCCAGCGAACCCTGGCCATCAACGCCGTACGGCAGCAGCGGGTTCCACGGGCGGCAGTCGCCCAGGATCGGCTTGGCCGAGGTGCCGCAGCGTGCAACGCCGCCGGCATCGATGAACGACGGGCCCAGGGCCTGGCCTGCAGCGATCAGGCTCATGTCGCCGCGGTTGCTCTTGATCGACTCGTTGCGGTTCCACAGCGCGCCGACGTCCCAGTCGAAGGTCTTGCCGCCCAGCTCGAAGAAGCCGGTCAGGGTCGGAGCGAAGCGCAGGGTCTTGAGCTGGCTGTCAGTGGTACGCGGCACTTCCCACAGGCGGCGACGGAAGCTGACGTCCTGGCCGACCGGGTTGAAGGCGCTCGAACCCTCCAGCGGGGTGCCGAAGGAGTTGGACTGGAACGGGTAGCCGGCGATCTGCTGGAACGTCTGGCGCTCGTTGTAGAGCACGTCGGTGTTCAGGCTGATCGAATCGGTGAAGTCGTAGGTGCCGTTGATGTAGACCGACTTGCGCTTCACACCGGTCAGCAGGGTCATCTGCTCGTTGGAGTTGGCGAATTCGTCCGGCGTAATGACATGGTAGTCATTCGGGTTCTTCGGGTTGCCGCCGGCGTTCAGGGTCTTCCAGACAGCCTGCTTGGAGTCGCCGCAGTTGACCTGGGTCGGGTTGCACCAGCTGCCGTTCTGGCTGATCGGGCTCCAGGTGGCCGAGGTCGAGTTCGGACCCAGCGAGCCGTCGCGGCTGTACCAGCGGTCCTTGGCCCACACCGGATCCTGCTTCGAGTACTCGGCCGACAGGGTCAGGCTGCCGCGTTCGCCGCGGGCACCGAGGGTCATCGAATAGGTTTCGGTGTCGCCGTCGCCCTTGCCGTACTGGCCGACGTAGACGTTGGCTTCGCCGCCGTCGAAGTTCTTGCGGGTGATCACGTTGACCACGCCGGCGATGGCGTCGGAACCGTAGATCGACGAGGCGCCGTCCTTCAGGATTTCGATGCGCTCAACGGCAGACATCGGGATCTGGCTCAGATCCTGGTAGCCCGCAGTGGTTGCGCCCAGACGCTTGCCGTTCATCAGCACCAGGGTGCGCTGGGCGCCCAGGTTGCGGATGTCGACGTAGTAGCCGCCCACGTTCTCGCCCGAAGCCAGCGACTCCGAACGCGAGATGGCCGGGGAGCCGGCCGAGGTCAGGTTGTTCAGCACGTCGGCGACGCTCGAGAAGCCCTGCTTTTCCAGGGATTCGCGGGTCATCGTCAGGATCGGCTGCTGGGTTTCCACCGAGGCGCCGCGGATGCGCGAGCCGGTGACCGAAATGCGGTCCAGGTCGGTGGTGCCCTTTGCTTCCTGCGCCGAAGCAAAGGCCGGCGCCAGCGCCAGCGCAATGCCGGCCGGCAGCAAGCCGAACCGCACTGCGGGATTACGAACGTTCATCAATCTCTCCAAGGTACGTGTTAGCAGCGTGTTAAAACACCCCAGCACGTTACGATTGCGTTGCAGCGCTGTATTTGCGCGAACCAACCGGAGACTTTGCGGATTGTGGCGGGAGCAAGCCGCCGTTCTCCCTGAAGCGCGATGCGGACTGGCCGTAGCGGGCGCGGAACGCACGCGCGAAGCTGCAGCAGTTGTCGAAACCGCTGGCGGCAGCGACCTCGCCCACCATCATGTCGGTGTCGCGCAGCAGATCAGCGGCGCGTTCGAGGCGCAGTCGTGCCGAAAGCGACTGCGGGCTTTCCTCGTACAGGCTCTGGAAGGTCTTGGACAGGTACCAGCTGGAGAAGTTGGTCAGCTCGGCCAGTTCGCCGATGCGCACCACCCGGTGGCTGTTGCCTTCCAGATAGAGGCGCGCGCGCTGCATGCGGCCGAACACCTGGCGCTTGCGGCTGCGCGAGCGGCCCGGGCAGCGCTGCACGTTGTCGGCCAGGCCGCGCTGCAGGCCCGCGAGGTGCAGCAGCAGCGGGCGCAGGGCCTGCGCCGGCTGGCCGCTGGCCAGCGCATCGCGCCACAGGCGCAGCGCCACGCGGGCATCAGTGCGGTTCATCCGGCCACGACCTGCATACAGGCCGCAGTCGGCCATCTCGGTCAGCACGCGAAGCGCTTCGATGTTCAGGTTCAGGCCGACGCACAACCCGTTGCGACCGGCCTGCACCAGCGGCCGCGATTCCTTCTCGAAGGCGATCCACTCGCCCTGGCGCAGGCGGAAGCGCCCTTCCTTGGCCTCGACCCACGAGCTGCCACGCACCTGCATCCAGACAGTGAAGCTGGAGCCGGCGGTCTGCAGGCTGCCGAGCCGGGCCACGCCCAGGCAGGTCGGTGCGACGTCGTCGAGCGACCGGTCCAGGGAAACAGTTTGGCCGCGATCGGCCAGCGAGAGTTGACGCATGGGGGCACCACGGATTTGCCTAGTACAGGACTCCGTTTTGCCAAATCAGGCGGCACCGCGTCAGGAAGGTCCGACGAGATCGCCACGAATTCGCGACGAGATCCCGACGAAGAAATTACGAAGGCCCATTTCCCTTGAACAACAACAACTTGGAGAATGCGGGGAACAGTGCAGGCGGGCGTTCGGGCAACCGCATCACGCCGATGTCAGCGCCATCGCTGACCGCCATCGCCACGAACAGGTCCTTTCCGTCGGCGCTGGCACTGAGCCCGTTGCCGGCGCTGAGCCGTTCTGCGTCCAGGCAGCGTTCCGCCTCCTCGCGGCCGGGCTGGATGCGCACGAAGGTGGTGCCACACGTGATCGAGGTACCGAGGTAGCCGATGCCGCTGTTGCCGGTCACGGTCCAGGCCCGGTATCGCCAGCGGCTGGGCCGGTCATCGCTGATCTGCTGCACGCTGGCCGGGGACAACGCGGCATCCGCCGACCACAGGCCACCGGCGGCCAAGCGGGTGAACAACACGCGGCCACTGCTCCGGTCAAAGCGCGCCTGCGACACCCCATCGATGCTGGCCAAGCGGCGCCAGGGCTGGACGCTGCGATCGAACAGGCTCAACCGCGTGCGCTGGTCGGCATCGCGCTCGACCACAAACAGCTGCTGCGGCGAGGCGCCATACAGTGCCTGCAACGGCTGTTCGGCCGGAACCGGCAAGGGTTGCAGACGCTCATCGCGTGGCGCGATTTCATAGAGCACCGTGCGCCCATGCGCATCGCGGCCAACCACCAGCAACTGCCGGCTGTCGGCCGACCAGTCCGGTGCCTGCCGCGCCTCCGGCCGCAGCCCTTCGATGGGACGCAGCGAATCCGGTCGCTGCATGTCCGCCCACCACAGGGCGAAGCTGCCGGAACGATCCGAGGTGAAGACCAGCTGGCGGCCATCAGGCGCTGCCATCGGCTGCCCATCGCGGCCACTGGAGGCGAACAGGCGCTCGGGCGTGCCGCCGCCCTGCATCGGCACCTTGAACACGCCGAACTGCGCGCGCCGGTGGACGAACGCCAGCATGCCACCGCGTCGCGACACCGCTGGCCACTGCGCATCATCCAGGCCGGCATCGCGCAACGTGTGCCGCTCGACGTCCAGGTAATAGAGCCGCGCCTCGCTGTCGACGCGGCGACCGAAGACGATGGTGCGGCCATCGTCCAGCCAGGCCCAGCCGCGCAGCTCTGCCGCTTCGTTGGTCAACTGCTCCGGCGTGCCGCCCGCAGCGGGCACCCGCCACAGATCACCCAGCTGCGGGTTGCGCACGAACACCAGCCATTGCCCATCGGGCGAATACCGCGGTGCGTAGTCGAAGTCATCTTCATCGACGCTGTAGGCCAGCGCGCGCCACTGGCCACTGGCCAGGTCCAGCACACGGATGCCACGGTGCGCGTAGCGACCGACCATGCTGCCGAACACCAGGCCACGCCCATCTGGCGTCCAGTCGAAACTGAGCAGCTCCGTGCCATCGCAGCGTGTGGCCTGGCGCAGCGCGCCACCGGTGGCGCTGGCGATCAGTACCTGGCACCCGCCGTCGGCGGAGAACCGCGCGAAGGCGATTTCGCGGCCATCCGGCGACCAGTTCGGGAAGCGATCGACGGCACCGGCTGGTGGCGCCAGCAACTGGCGCGCCGGCGCGTTGCCGGAGGTCTGCAGCTTGATCGCGCCACCACCGTTGCCATCCTCGTTGGCGCCCTCATAGGCCACCAGCGAACCGTCCGGTGACAGCGTGGGGTAGGTTTCAAAGCCGCTGGTCGCGGTGATCAACCGATACGGCCGCTGCGGGCTGCCGATCACCCGCGTACCGTTCTCCACGGCAGCCTCCACCGGCGAACTGCCGGCCGGTGCACGGCGCAGCAGCAGCGTGGTCAACACCAGCAGCGTGGCCAGCATCAACACGCCCAGCGCCAGCAGCACGCGCCGACGGATATGGCGCCAGCGGCGGCGCGCTGCCTGTGGATGCGCAGGCAACGCAGCAGTGGTCACCGGCTGCGCGGCCATGCCTTCGTCGTCGCGGACGCCTGCGGCCACGGGCTCGGCATCGTCCAGCACCTGCACCGGGACCAGAAGCCGATAGCCTGTCTTGGCGATGGTTTCGATGTAGGCCTGGCCGCTGTCGTCGTCGTTGCTGAACGCCTTGCGCAGCTGGGTGACGGCCTGGGTCAGCACATCGTTGGTCGGCAGCGTGTCCGGCCATACCTCGGCGAACAACTCGTCGCGGGTGACAACGCGGCCCGGCTGCCGCAGCAGCACGCGCAGCACGCCCAGCGCCTTCGGCGTCAGCCGACGCGGGCGACGCGCACCGACGACCTCGACTTCGCGCGAGGACAGAGTGACGGTGCACTCTCCTATCCGTATCCGATCGGATACCGGGGGCTGGATTTCGCTGCTGTTCATTTTCTGCTACACAGTAGAGACAGGTCCCGGGCAGTGTTTGCCTTCGATACCGCCCCGTCCTGGGAACAGCGAAAAGCCAGACTCCGCACAAAGCATCGGCGCATACCGCAAAAACAATCGAGCGCGCGAATACTAGCCTATGCAAGTTACCTCGCCTATCGCGTGGTCGACATCAGGCTCTCTCTCGCCGACGCATTCACATAATTTGCGACATCATTCGCGCCCTATCGGGCGCGAAATTTTTATCTGGCGTTCATTTTCACATGCGCCGCAACATGGTCAATCCGACCAGCCGCGAAACCACCAAAGCCACGTACATCACGCCGGAAAACTGCTCCAGCATGACCAGTGCGCGTGCCTGTGGATGCAACGGCACGACGTCACTCAAGCCGACGCCAGACAGCAAGCTGAAGCTGAGATAAAGCAGCTCCATCCAACTGCGCTGCGCGCCTCCGCCGGTGCCCTGGAAGCTGCCCGGGTACCACTGCTGGCATACCGCGAATGCGAACGCAAATGCCCATGCAAGCAAGGTGAATGTCGCGCCTGCGGCGAACAGTTCGTCGCGGGTGACCTTGTGGTCCTGGAGCATGTAGGCGATCAGCGCGCCGGCCGTGTAGAAGTACAGCAGGCTCTCCAGCAACTGCGCGGTGGTCAGCAATGCGCTGCGGTCGAGCAATGCACCGGCCAGCGAGAACACCACCGACGGGATGGCCAGCACCAGTGCCAGCCAGGTGCCCAGCGGGCTGCGCTGCACCACCCACAGCGCCAGGCCCAGTACCGCCATGCCGAACATGCCCAGCGCCGCGCGGCCGGCAGCGGTGTCGTCCAGCGCGGGGTACAGCAGCACCGCGATCAACTGGGCACCCAGCAGCCAGGCCGAAGGATGACGGCGGGCGATGGCCAGCCAACGGGTGGTCATGGCAACAGGCATGGTGTCCTTTCCCCAGGGTGATGCGCGGAGCATAGCCGGGAGAGGCGTGATGAGCGGTGGTGCCGGCCGCTGGCCAGCACGCTTCCCGGCCCCTGCACAACCGGCTGCTGGGCAGCGGCCGGCACCCGGCTACTCGTCATCCCTGGTGGTAGACCTCTGCGCCAGCCGCGCGGAACTCCTCCGACTTCTCCTTCATGCCGGCCTCGGCGTAGTCACGCACGTCCTGGGTGATCTTCATCGAACAGAAGTGCGGGCCGCACATCGAGCAGAAGTGGGCCAGCTTGTGCGCATCCTTCGGCAGCGTCTCGTCATGGAACTCCTTGGCCTTCTCCGGGTCCAGGCCAAGGTGGAACTGGTCCTCCCAGCGGAACTCGAAGCGCGCCTTGCTCAATGCGTTGTCGCGAACCTGCGCGCCCGGATGGCCCTTGGCCAGGTCGGCTGCATGCGCGGCAATGCGATAGGCCATGATGCCGTCGCGCACGTCCTGGCGATTGGGCAGGCCGAGATGCTCCTTCGGCGTCACGTAACAGAGCATGGCCGTGCCGAACCACCCGATCATCGCCGCGCCGATCGCGCTGGTGATGTGGTCGTAGCCCGGTGCGATATCGGTGGTCAACGGCCCCAGCGTATAGAACGGCGCCTCGCCGCACTCACGCAGCTGCTTGTCCATGTTTTCCTTGATCAGCTGCATCGGCACGTGGCCGGGGCCCTCGATCATGGTCTGCACATCGTGCTTCCAGGCGATCTTCGTCAGCTCGCCCAGCGTTTCCAGCTCACCGAACTGCGCGGCGTCGTTGGCATCGGCGATGCAGCCCGGGCGCAGGCCGTCACCCAGCGAGAAGGTCACGTCATAGGCCTTCATGATCTCGCAGATCTCTTCGAAATGCGTGTACAGGAAATTCTCCTTGTGGTGCGCCAGGCACCACTTGGCCATGATCGAGCCCCCGCGGCTGACGATGCCGGTCACCCGCTTGGCGGTGAGCGGCACGTAGCGCAGCAGTACGCCGGCGTGGATGGTGAAGTAGTCCACGCCCTGCTCGGCCTGCTCGATCAGCGTGTCGCGGAAGATCTCCCAGGTCAGTGCTTCGGCGCGGCCATCGACCTTCTCCAGCGCCTGGTAGATCGGCACCGTACCGATCGCCACCGGCGAGTTGCGGATGATCCACTCGCGGGTTTCATGGATGTGCTTGCCGGTGGACAGGTCCATCACGGTGTCACCGCCCCAGCGGATCGCCCACACCAGTTTCTCTACCTCCTCGGCGATTCCCGAGGAAACGGCGCTGTTGCCGATGTTGGCATTGATCTTGGTCAGGAAGTTGCGGCCGATGATCATCGGCTCGCTTTCCGGATGGTTGATGTTGTTGGGCAGCACCGCGCGGCCGCGCGCGATTTCATCCCGCACGAACTCCGGGGTGATGATCTTCTGGATCGAAGCGCCGAACGCCTCGCCCGGATGCTGCTGCAGCAGGCCCGCATCGCGGATCGCTTCCAGCCGCTGGTTCTCGCGGATGGCAACGAATTCCATTTCCGGGGTGATGATGCCGCGGCGCGCGTAGTGCATCTGGGTGACGTTCGCGCCTGCCCGTGCACGACGCGGCAGGCTGCGCGCGGGGAAGCGCACGGCATCAAGCTTCGGGTCATGCTCGCGATCACGCCCGAACGACGAACTCAGGCCTTCGAGCTGCTCGGTATCGCCACGTTCCTCCACCCAGCCGCGACGCAGTGCCGGCAGGCCGGCGGACAGATCGATACGCACGCCCGGATCGGTGTAAGGGCCCGACGTGTCGTAGACCGTGACCGGTGCATTCTCCTCGCCGCCGAACAGCGTCGGGGTGCGGGTCAACGCGATCTCCCGCATCGGTACCTGCAGATCCGGGCGCGAACCGGGCACGTGGATCTTGCGTGAGCCGGGAATGGGCCGGGTCACGGATTCGGAGAGTTGCTGGGCCTGTTGCTGCAGGGCGGAGAGCTGTGCGTTCATTGGGCATCGTCCAGGAAGGTCAGGGACGAAGCGGCGGCGCACTGCGACCGCGCCCGGACGGTCCTTGGGCGGAGTCCGGGAATGGCTGCATTGCAAAGCTTCCCTACGCCGGTATGAGCCGGATCAGGTTCCAAGGGACTGTCTCAACCGTGGCCACATGGCCCGGTACCCCCGCTTCTTGGTGCGCATTAGAGCATAGAACGTGCTGCAGCCCATGGCTGTTCCATCCACGCACGGCGTGGATCCGCTGTTTCTGTATTAACAGAACCGTGACATCGCATTCAGTAACGTGCACGCGCATCGTGCCGCTGCGGCCGGTGTTTCCTCGCCGCCTTCGCGGCCCCTGCCCGGTCTGTGCTGCATGTCGCCGGCCCCTCGCAGCAAGCTCTGCTCGCTCCCCTCAATCCTTTGATCGGAGAAGCCCCTTCATGGTGTTTCGCGTTTCCATTGCACTGGTTCTGCTGCTGGTGCTGCTCGCCGGTGTTGCACCCGGTCCCTTCAACACCGTGGTCCAGTCGATGCTGGCCGAGGTCATCCGCAGTGTCGGCTGGCTGTACCTGCTGGTCGTGTTCCTGGCGCTGGTGTTCCTGATGTACCTGGCCTTCGGCCGCTTCGGCAACCTGCGCATCGGTGGCGAAGATGCCGAGCCCGAGTTCTCGCGTGCCAGCTGGATGTCGATGCTGTTCGCTGCCGGCATGGGCATCGGCCTGGTGTTCTGGGGCGCCGCCGAGCCCATTTCGCACTTCAGCAAGCCACCGGAGGGGCTTGCTCCGCAAAGCCTGGACGCGGCACGCGCCTCGATGCGCTATGCATTCTTCCACTGGGGCCTGCACCCGTGGGCCATCTACGCGCTGATCGGGCTGGCAATGGCCTGGTTCCAGTTCAACCGCAACGGCCGTGGCCTGGTCAGCGATATGCTGCAGCCGATCATCGGCCGCCATCATCGCGGCTGGATCGGTCGGGTGGTCAACATCGCTGCAGTGGTCGCCACCGCGATCGGTGTCGCGACGACGCTGGGCTTCGGCACCATCCAGATCGCCGCCGGCATCGAGCGCGTGTTCGGCGTGCAGGCCACCGTCCCAGTGCAGATGACCATCATTGCCGTCGCCTTCGTGCTGTATATGGCGTCCACCGCCAGTGGCGTGGAGCGGGGTGTGAAGTGGCTGTCCAATTTCAACCTGGCGTTGGCTGCCCTGCTGGCAGCCATCCTGCTCGTGCTGGGGCCGACCGGCTTCATCTTCGATACGTTCACCACCACGCTGGGCTCCTACCTCAACCAGCTGGTGACAATGAGCCTGCGCATGTCACCGTTCTCCGGCAGCACCTGGGTGGCGGACTGGACAATCTTCTACTGGGCCTGGTGGATCTCGTGGGCACCGTTCGTAGGCTCGTTCATCGCACGCATCTCTCGCGGCCGCAGCGTGCGCGAGTTCGTGATCGGCGTAGTGCTCGCGCCGACGCTGCTGGGCTTCTTCTGGTTCGCGGTATTCGGCGGCACCGCGCTGTGGGCGCAGATCTTCGGCCATGCCGACCTGGTGCAGGCGCTGGGCAATGGCTACGAGACGGTGCTGTTCACGCTGTTCGACAGCATGCCGCTGCCGTTGCTGCTGTCGTGCATCGCACTGGTACTGCTGATGATCTTCTTCGTAACCTCGGCCGACTCGGCGGTACTGGTTCTGGCCAGCATGTCCACTGACGAAGCAGGCGATCCTCCGTTGAAGCGCAAGCTGGCCTGGGGCATCGCGGTGGCGTTGATCGCAGCGGCGTTGCTGCTGGCCGGCGGCCTGGATGCACTGCAGGGCATGATCACGATTGCGGCGTTGCCATTCGCACTGTTGATGGTGCTGGTGATGGTGTCGCTGTATCGGGTGCTGGACCAGGAATACACGCGCGAGCGGCGGCAGGCGCAGCGCCAGCGGCACATGATCGATGCGTGGATCGCACGCGAGATGGCGGCGCAGGAGGAGACGCAGGCCGAGGCCGCACGCGCGCACGATCAGGATTGAGGGTGTTTTGCAGCCTGCGGCTGCACCGCTTTTTCAAGCAAGTGCAAGTGCAGAAGCCAAGGCGGCTCTGGGCTTCTGCTTGCTTGGCGGGGAGGGGGCAGATGGCGGGACACGCCGCAAGTACGTCCCTGTAGGCTCGGCCACGGCATCCATGCCGTGGACGGTCCCGCCATCTGCCCCCTCCCCGCCGCCGACGATTTCCCGGTGACGGCAGTAGATCCACGCCATGCGTGGATCAGGTGTATCGGAAAACAAGAAGGGGTCGGATCCGTTTTCCTTCGGAAAACGGATCCGACCCCAACCCACAGCGCGCGGCTGTCGCTGTTGCCTTTGCTCTTGATCTTCTTCCTTCTCTTCCGTGGCTGACGCGCACGGAAATTCTCGGGGGGCGTGCGGGTGGGAGTGGCGGGGGTATCCGCGCCATGGATGGCGCGGCTAAGCCTACAAGGACGTATTTACGGCGTCCCCCGACACTCCCACCCGCACGCCCCAGCGCATGAACCTGCTCCAGCGCTCAGCCGCGAGGGGGCTCAGCCCGGTGCCCGGGAAACCTCAATACCCCGCCGCCTGCCCATCCTTGCGGCTCTCCGAAGCACCGTAGTACACCCCGGTCTCGGGATCGCGCATGATCGCCTGATAGCCACCATACGGGCCGTCGGCGAACACGATGCGATGCCCCTTGCGCATCAGCGCACGCACGGTTTCATACGGGAAGCCGGTTTCCAGGTTCACTTCACCACCGTCGGTCATCGCCGTGGCCTGGCCGGTCGGCTCGGTGGAGCCCTCATGCTGGATGCGCGGTGCGTCACCGGCTTCCTGCAGGTTCATGCCGAAGTCCACCAGGTTCATCACGATCTGCGCATGGCCCTGCGGCTGCATCGCGCCCCCCATCACGCCGAAGCTGGCATACGGCTTGCCACCCTTGGTGATGAACCCCGGAATGATCGTCTGGAAGGGGCGCTTGCCCGGTGCGTATCCGTTGGGATGGTTCTTCTGCAGCACGAACATCTCGCCGCGGTCCTGCAGGATGAAGCCCAATCCCGGCGGCGCCATGCCGCTGCCCATGCCGCGGTAATTGGACTGGATCAACGAGACCATCATGCCGTCGGCGTCGGCCACGGTCATGTAGATCGTGTCGCCTTCCTCCAGCTGCTTCGGTGTGCCTGGCTGCACTTCCTTCAAGGCCTTGTCCATCGAGATCAGCGCCCGGCGCTGCGCGGCGTACTCCTTGGAGATCAGCTTCTGCACCGGCGCCGGCTGGAATGCCATGTCGGCGTAGAAGCGCGCACGGTCGGCGAAGGCCAGCTTCTTCGCTTCGACGAACAGGTGCACGTGCTCGGGTGAGCCGAACGGGATCTTCGAGAAATCGTAGCCTTCCAGCACGTTGAGGATCTGAAGCGCAGCGATGCCCTGGCTGTTGGGTGGCAGCTCCCAGACGTCGTAGCCACGGTAGTTGCTGCTGACCGGCTCGACCCATTCACCGTGGTGCTCGGCCATGTCCTGGTAGCTCAGGTAGCCACCGTTGGCCTTGAAGTAGTCACCGACGGTGCGGGCGATGTCTCCCTTGTAGAAGGCGTCGCGCCCGCCGTCGGCGATCTTCTGCAGGGTGCTGGCCAGGTTCGGGTTCTTCCACATCTCGCCCTTGCGCGGAGCGTGGCCGTTGATCGTGAACTGCTCCTTGAAGCCCGGGTACTGCGACAGCTTGGGCACCGAACGGTCCCAGTAGTAGGCGATCACCTCGGCCACCGGGTGCCCTTCGCGGGCGTAACGGATGGCCGGCGCCAGGTTGTCGGCCATCGGCTTGCGACCGAAACGGTCGTGCAGGGCGAACCAGCCGTCGACCGCTCCGGGCACCGACACCGGCAACGGGCCGGTGGCCGGGATGTCCTTCAGGCCACGACGCTGGAACTCGGCCAGGGTGAGCGACTTCGGCGAGCGGCCCGAGCCGTTGTAGCCGTAGAGCTTCTGCGTCTTTGGGTCCCAGACGATGGCGAACAGGTCGCCACCGATGCCGTTGCCGGTCGGCTCCATCAGGCCGAGCGCGGCATTGGCCGCGATCGCCGCGTCGACTGCCGAGCCTCCGCCCTTCATCACGTCCAGCGCGATCTGGGTGGCCAGCGGCTGCGAGGTGGCCGCCATCGCATGCGGGGCGATCACCTCCGAACGGGTGGCGAAGGTGTGGCCGGTGATGCGGTCGGCGGCGATGGACAGTGCAGGCACGGCAGCCAGCACGGCGGCGGCGAGCAGGGAGCGGGCAAGGCGTCGGGACACGGTCGGGTTCCGGTGGAAGGCTGATCCCCTGATCTTCGCCGCTGCGACCTTCCTACGGTATCGGGCAGAGGTCATGGACGTTGATCCTGGGTTAGATGCGGAGGAAGCCAGAAAGCCGCCGGATTCCGCGCAAAAACCGCCCTGAAAAGAGTGAATTCGGGTTCACTGAAACACTTTCAGCGGCAACCATCCTTGTGCCGCAAGCGATTTAGCTGGACTCACTGGAAACCGATAAAAAAACTGTCGCGAGGGTTGACACCGCCAAAACGCCTGTGTTTCTCTCGATCGCATGTTGCATCACAACACGCCACCGCGAACCCACATCGAAGCCGCCGCCATCGGCGCCGCCTCGCTGCGTTCGATTCTTGTGCTCGTACTTATTACCCAACCCACAGGTGCGGGACGAGCCAGCGTGTAAGCAACAGACACACCGGAACTCTTCAAAAACCCGCACCCGCCCCGGTGCGGGTTTTTTCATTTCAGGACCTGGTTTCAGACGCAACCACCATGACCAACGCTCATCGCACAACCCGGACCTGCAGCACCACGCCTCGTGGTGGCTGTGCCTGTGCGATGCGCGGCGCCCCCTCCACCGCTTTCCCCTGACCGGCCGACACGTCACCTCGACGACCGGCCGTTCTTTTTTCTTCCCACCGCAAGGAACCTCCCCCATGAGCACCAACGACCTGCCCCAGACCAAGATCGCCGTCATCGGCTACGGCAGCCAGGGCCGCGCCCACGCACTGAACCTGCGCGAATCCGGCTTCGACGTGGTGGTAGGCCTGCGTCCGGGCGGTCCGACCGAAGCCAAGGCCCAGGCCGATGGATTCACCGTGGTCGCGCCCGCCGATGCGGTGAAGGACGCCGATCTGGTCGCCGTGCTGACCCCCGACATGGTGCAGAAGAAGCTCTACAACGATGTGCTGGCGCCGAACATGAAGCAGGGGGCGTGCCTGCTGTTCGCCCACGGACTGAACGTGCACTACGGCATGATCGAGCCGCGCGCCGATCTGGACGTCGTGCTGGTCGCGCCGAAGGGTCCGGGTGCGCTGGTGCGCCGTGAGTACGAGATCGGCCGTGGCGTGCCGTGCATCTGGGCGGTCTACCAGGACGTCAGCGGCAAGGCCGCGCAGCATGCCCAGGCCTATGCGGCCGGCCTCGGCGGTGCCCGCGCCAACCTGATCCAGACCACCTTCAAGGAAGAAACCGAGACCGATCTGTTCGGCGAGCAGGCGGTGCTGTGTGGTGGTGCGTCGGCGCTGGTGCAGGCCGGTTTCGAGACCCTGGTGGAAGCCGGCTACCAGCCGGAGATCGCCTACTACGAGGTACTGCACGAGCTGAAGCTGATCGTCGACCTGTTCTACGAAGGCGGCATCTCGCGCATGCTGGAATTCATCTCCGAGACCGCGCAGTACGGCGACTACGTCAGCGGCCCGCGCGTGATCGACGCCAGCACCAAGGCGCGCATGAAGGAAGTCCTGAAGGACATCCAGGACGGCACCTTCACCAAGAACTGGGTGGCCGAGTACGAAGCGGGCCTGCCGAACTACAACAGGTTCAAGCAGGCCGACCTGGAGCACCCGATCGAAAAGGTGGGCAAGGAACTGCGCGCCAAGATGATCTGGTTGCAAGGACAGGCCGCGTAACCGCGCTGCCCTCCCCCACCCGCTTTGCAAGGTTCCCCCATGAACTCTTCCACACACCGCAGCGCGCCGCCCAACGGCGCGCGCTGGCTGACCCAGGCGCTGGAGGCCGAAGGCGTCCGCACGCTGTTCGGCTATCCCGGCGGCACCATCATGCCGTTCTACGACGCGCTGGTGGATTCGTCGCTGAAGCACATCCTGGTACGCCATGAGCAGGGCGCGGCGCTGGCCGCCAACGGTTTCGCCCGCGCCAGCAACCAGGTGGGCGTCTGCGTGGCCACCTCCGGCCCGGGCGCGTCGAACCTGGTCACCGGCATCGCCGATGCGATGCTGGACTCGGTACCGATGGTCTGCATCACCGGCCAGGTCGGCACCCCGCTGCTGGGCACCGACGCCTTCCAGGAACTGGATGTGTTCGGCCTGACGATGCCGATCGTCAAGCACAGCTGGCTGGTGCGCAGCGTCGATGACCTGCCGCGCGTGGTGGCCGATGCGTTCCGGATCGCCCGCGAAGGTCGCCCCGGCCCTGTGCTGATCGACCTGCCCAAGGATGTGCAGTTGGCCGATGCCAGCCATCTGCCGGCGCATGTGCCCAGCAGCGTCGAACCGCCGCCGGCGCCGGCCGAGGCGGCCATCGCCGAGGCCATCGCCGCGCTGGCGGCGGCCGAGAAGCCGGTGGTCTACGCCGGCGGTGGCATCGCGCTGGGTGATGCGGTGCAGGACCTGCGCGACTTCGTCGAGGCCAGTGCCATCCCCACCGTGATGACGCTGCGCGGCCTGGGTGTACTGCCGGCCAGCCATCCGCAGTCGCTGGGCATGCTGGGCATGCACGGCACCCGCGCGGCCAACATGGCGGTGCAGGAAAGCGACCTGCTGCTGGTGCTGGGCGCACGCTTCGACGACCGTGCCACCGGCAAGCTGGCGGAGTTCGCACCGTTCGCCCGTGTCGTCCACATCGATGCCGATGCGTACGAGATCTCCAAGCTGCGCAGTGCCGATGTCGCCGTGCCCGGCAATGTCGGCCATGCCATCCGCGCCCTGCGTGCGGCCTTCCCCTCCCCCAAGGCCCACCAGGAGGCGTGGCGCAAGCGCTGTGCGCAGCATCGCGATCGCTTCGCCGCGCGCTACGACGCACCGGGCCAGCACATCTACGCGCCGGCCCTGCTGAAGCGCCTGAGCGAGCTGGCCCCGGCCGATGCGGTGATCGCCTGCGACGTTGGCCAGCACCAGATGTGGGTGGCCCAGCACTGCCGCTTCAACCACCCGCGCAACCACCTGACCAGTGGCGCGCTGGGCACCATGGGCTTCGGCCTGCCGGCCGCCATGGGTGCGCAGTTCGCCTGCCCTGATCGCACCGTGGTGCTGGTGTCCGGCGACGGCAGCTTCATGATGAACGTGCAGGAGCTGGCGACCATCGCGCGTTGCCGCCTGCCGGTGAAGATCGTGCTGCTGGACAACAGTTCGCTGGGCATGGTGCGGCAGTGGCAGGAGCTGTTCTTCGCCGAGCGCTACAGCGAGATCGACCTGTCCGACAACCCGGACTTCGTGGCGCTGGCGCAGGTGTTCGGCATTTCCGCCACCCGCATCGACGCGCGGGATGACGTCGAGGGTGGCCTGGCCGCGCTGCTGGCCGAACCCGGCCCGGCACTACTGCACGTGGCCATCGATGCACGCGCCAACGTATGGCCGCTGGTGCCACCGAACACCGCCAACAGCACGATGCTGGAAAGCAACCCCGCCCATGCCCGCCAGGAGATCCCCAATGCACTACCGGCTTGACCTGGTGCTGCACCCGGCCGAAGGCGCACTGTTGCGCGTGATCGGCATGGCCGAGCGCCGTGGCTTCGCGCCGCGTGCGATCAGCGGTGCGCCGGTGGCCGACGACGATGGCCGCTGGCACCTGCAGCTGGTGGTGGATGGCCAGCGCCCGGCGGAAACGCTGTGCCGGCAGATCGAGAAGATCTACGACTGCGTGTCCGTGCAGGTCACCGCCGTGGAAGGAGCATCCGTATGAACACCCGTACCGTAGTGACCACGGTGCCGGTACGGAGGCGTCTTCTTCGTCGCCCGTGCCCGCATGCGGCGGTCGCCTGCACCCCGCTGGTGGCCCATGCCGGCCGCTGATGCCAGCCAGGAAAGCGATGTCGGCGACGTAAGCGTCGCCGACGTACTGGCGGCGCAGGCCCGGCTGCGCCGCTTCCTGCCGCCTACCCCGCTGCACCATGCCGAGCGCTTCGGCACCTGGCTGAAGCTGGAGAACCTGCAGCGCACCGGGTCCTACAAGGTGCGCGGCGCGTTGAACGCGCTGCTGGCCGGCCGCGAGCGCGGCGATACCCGGCCGGTGATCTGCGCCTCGGCCGGCAACCATGCCCAGGGCGTGGCGTGGGCGGCCTACCGCCTGGACGTCCCGGCCATCACCGTGATGCCGCATGGCGCACCGGCGACCAAGATCGCCGGCGTCGCTCACTGGGGCGCCACCGTGCGCCAGCATGGCACCAGCTATGACGAGGCCTACGCCTTCGCCGTCGAACTGGCACAGCGCCATGGCTACCGCTTCCTGTCCGCGTTCGACGACGCCGATGTGATTGCCGGCCAGGGTACGGTCGGCATCGAGCTGGCCGCGCACGCGCCGGACGTGGTGATCGTGCCGATCGGTGGTGGCGGACTGGCCTCCGGCGTTGCACTGGCGCTGAAATCACAGGGCGTGCGCGTGATCGGCGCCCAGGTGGAAGGCGTCGACTCAATGGCGCGCGCCATCCGCGGCGACGCGCGCGAGATCGCCCCCGTCGCCTCGCTGGCCGACGGCGTGCGGGTGAAGATTCCCGGTTTCCTGACCCGACGCCTGTGCACCTCGCTGCTGGACGACGTGGTGATCGTGCGCGAAGCCGAACTGCGTGAAACCCTGGTCCGGCTGGCACTGGAAGAACACATCATCGCCGAGGGCGCCGGTGCGCTGGCGCTGGCAGCTGGCCGCCGTGTCGCTGGCCGCCGCAAGTGCGCGGTGGTGTCCGGCGGGAATATCGATGCGGGTGTCCTGGCCGGCCTGCTCACCGACATCCGGCCGCGCCCGCCGCGCAAACCACGGCGACGGCGTAGTGAAACCCCACGCTCGCCCGGCAAGGCCAGCGCCCTCGCGTCCCCCACCTCTTCCCCTTCCCCCCTGCAAGCCGCCGCACCCGCTGTCGAGGAGATTTCCCTGTGACCACCATCGAACGAATTACCACCCCGCGCATCCGCATCTTCGACACCACCCTGCGTGACGGCGAGCAGTCCCCCGGCTGCAGCATGAGCCCGCCGCAGAAGCTGGTGATGGCGCGTGCGCTGGACGAACTGGGCGTGGACATCATCGAGACCGGCTTCCCGGCCAGCTCGCAGTCCGACCGCGAGGCGATGGCGCTGATCGGCCGTGAGCTGCGCCGCCCGAGCCTGAGCCTGGCCGTGCTGTCGCGCTGCCTGCAGGCCGATATCGAAACCTCGGCGCGTGCCCTGGAAGCTGCGGCCAACCCGCGCCTGCACGTGTTCCTGTCCACCAGCCCGCTGCACCGCGAACACAAGCTGCGGATGACCCGCGAGCAGGTGCTGGAATCGGTACGCAAGCATGTATCGTTGGCACGCTCGTACATCGACGATGTCGAATTCTCGGCCGAGGATGCCACCCGCACCGAGCTGGACTACCTGATCGAAGTCTCGCGCGTAGCCATTGCCGCCGGCGCCACCACCATCAACCTGCCCGACACCGTCGGCTTCACCACGCCGGAAGAAATCCGCGCGATGTTCCAGCAGGTCATCGCCGGCGTCGCCGATGTGCCGAATGCCGCCAACGTGATCTTCAGCGCGCACTGCCACAATGACCTGGGCCTGGCCGTGGCCAACTCGCTGGCCGCCATCGAAGGCGGCGCGCGCCAGGTCGAGTGCACCATCAACGGCATCGGCGAGCGTGCCGGCAACTGTTCGCTGGAAGAGATCGCGATGGTGCTGAAAGTCCGCCAGGCCTTCTACGAACAGGACAGTTCGATCAACACCCCGCGCATCGTCGGCACCTCGCAGCTGCTGCAGCGCCTGGTCGGCATGCCGGTACAGCGCAACAAGGCCATCGTCGGTGCCAATGCCTTCGCCCACGAATCGGGCATCCACCAGCACGGCATGCTGCGCCATCGCGGCACCTACGAAATCATGCGCCCGGAAGACGTGGGCTGGGAAGATTCGCAGATGGTGCTGGGTCGCCACAGTGGCCGCGCCGCCGTCGAAGCACGCCTGCGTGCACTGGGCTTCTGGCTGGACGAAGACGAACTGAAGCTGGTGTTCGAGCAGTTCAAGGGCCTGTGCGAACAGCAGCGCGTGGTCACCGATGCCGACCTGCAAACCTTGATGCAGGGCGGCTCCAACGCGCAGGGCTATCGCCTGGCGTCGATGACCATCAGCGACGTCGGCAGCCGCGCCAATGCACTGGTCGAACTGTCCGACCCGGACGGCAACCGCGTGGCCGAGACCGCGCAGGGCGACGGCCCGGTCGATGCGCTGTTCGGCGCGCTGTCGGCTGCCACCGGCGTGCAGCTGATGCTGGACAGCTACCAGGTGCACAGCGTCGGCATCGGCGCCGATGCGCGCGGTGAAGCCAATCTGAGCGTGCGCCACGACGGCGTGGAGTACGACGGCACCGGCACCAGCAAGGACATCATCGAAGCCTCCGCGCTGGCCTGGCTGGACGTGGCCAACCGCCTGCTGCGCCAGCGCCACGCCGCCACCCACAGCAGCACCGACGTTCCCACCCCCGCAACCGCCTGAGGAGCCCGAGATGAGCGCCTTCGACACTCCTACCGCAGCCGCTGGCCAGCAGTGGAACGCCCAGGACTATGCGATCGATGCCGGCTTCGTACCGTTGCTCGGTGGCGCGGTCGCGCGCCTGCTCGATCCGCGCGCCGGTGAGCGCATCCTCGACCTGGGCTGTGGCGACGGCGTGCTCAGCACCGAACTGGCCCTGAGCGGCGCGCGCATCCACGGCGTGGACGCGTCGCCGGAACTGGTGATCGCCGCCCGTGCACGTGGCCTCGACGCGCAGGTGATGGACGGCCACGCGTTGTCGTTCGACAGCGAGTTCGATGCGGTCTTCAGCAATGCCGCATTGCATTGGATGGGCAACCCGGACCGCGTGCTGGAAGGCGTGCGTCGCGCGCTGCGCCCCGGTGGCCGCTTCGTCGCCGAGTTCGGCGGCCATGGCAACGTGGCCACGATCGTCGCGGCGGTACAGGCCGCACGCGTGGCCCACGGCCATGGCGCCAGCACCTTCCAGTGGTACTTCCCGACCGCCGATGCCTATGCCGACCGCCTGCGCCAGCATGGCTTCCAGGTGCAACTGATCGAATGCACGCCGCGCCCGACCCCGCTGCCGACCGGCGCGGCCGGCTGGCTGCGGGTATTCGCCGCGCCACTGCTGGATGACCTGCCCGCCGAGGCCCGCGCCACCGTGCGCGAGGCGGCCACCGCGTTGCTGGCCGACCTGCCACGCAATGCCGCCGGCCAGCCGCTGGCCGACTACGTGCGCCTGCGTGTGCTCGCCCGCCGGCGCTGACTTGACCGTTCCGCTTTCTTTACTGATGTTCGCTATCTCGTACTTCTGCCAGGCATACGCATGACTTCCGCACCCCGCACCCTGTACGACAAACTGTGGGACGCCCACGTGGTGGTTCCCGAATCCGACAGCGCGCCCGCCGTGCTGTACATCGACCTGCACCTGATCCACGAGGTGACCTCACCGCAGGCATTCACCGAACTGCGCGGGCGCGGCCTGTCGCCGCGCCGCCCGGACCGCACCAAGGCGACGATGGACCATTCCACGCCGACCCTGCCGGCTGCCGCAGACGGCACGTTGCCCTACGCCAGCGCCGCTTCCGAGGCACAGGTCGCCACCCTGGCGCGAAATTGCGCCGAGCACGGCATCGAGCTGTTCGACATGGCCTCGGACAACCGCGGCATCGTCCATGTCATTGCGCCGGAACAGGGCTTCACCCAGCCCGGCATGACCATCGTCTGCGGCGACAGCCACACCTCCACCCACGGTGCATTCGGCTCGCTGGCCTTCGGCATCGGCACCAGCGAGGTCGGCCACGTGCTGGCCACGCAGTGCCTGCTGCAGCGCAAGGCCAAGACCTTCGCGATCACCGTTGACGGTGCGCTGGCACCCGGCGTCGGCGCCAAGGATGTGGTACTGCACATCATCGGCGTGATCGGCGTCAACGGCGGCACCGGCCATGTGATCGAGTTCCGTGGCAGCACCATCGAAGCGATGGACATGGAACAGCGCATGACCCTGTGCAACATGTCGATCGAAGCAGGTGCACGCGCCGGCATGGTCGCGCCCGACCAGGTCACCTTCGACTTCGTCGCCGCTACGCCGCGCGGCCCCAAGGGCGCCGACTTCGACGCTGCCGTGGCGCGCTGGCAACAGCTGCGCAGCGATGACGGCGCGCGCTTCGACAGCGAAGTGCACATCGACGCCGCCGACATCCGCCCGACCCTGACCTGGGGCACGCATCCGGGTACCGCGATCGCCGTGGATGCGCCGATTCCCGCCGCCAACGATGCCGCCGCGCAGAAGGGCCTGGACTACATGCACTTCCAGGCCGGCAAGGCGCTGGCGGGCACACCGGTGGACGTAGTGTTCGTTGGTTCGTGCACCAACGGCCGCCTGAGTGATATGCGCGAAGTGGCGCAGGTGCTGCGCGGTCGTCGCGTCGCCGACCGGGTCCGCATGCTGGTGGTGCCGGGCTCGGAGATCGTCAAGCGCGAGGCCGAAGCCGAAGGCATCCACGAGATCGTGCGCGCGGCCGGGGCCGAGTGGCGCGAGCCGGGCTGCTCGATGTGCATCGCAATGAACGGCGATCTGGTCGCGCCCGGCCAGCTGGCCGTGAGCACCAGCAACCGCAATTTTGAAGGCCGGCAGGGCCCCGGTTCGCGCACGCTGCTGGCCTCGCCGATGAGCGCTGCATGGGCGGCGGTGAACGGGCACGTCGCAGATACCCGCGAACTGTTCGCACAGGAGGTGGCGTGATGGCCGGTTTCCGTACCCTGACCTCGGCCAGCGTGGTGCTGCGCCAGACCAACATCGACACCGACCAGATCATCCCGGCGCGGTTCCTGTCCACCACCGAGCGTGCCGGGCTGGGTCGCAACGCGTTCAACGACTGGCGCTGGCAAGCTGATGGTTCGCCAGTGGCCGACTTCGCCTTCAACCAGCCGCACAACGCCGGCCGCAGCATCCTGCTGGCGGGCCGCAATTTCGCTTGCGGCTCGTCGCGCGAACACGCCCCCTGGGCGCTGACCGACCTGGGCCTGCGCGCCATCGTCAGCAGCGAGATCGCGGACATCTTCCGCGGCAACGCGCTGAAGAACGGCCTGCTGCCGATCGTGCTGGACGAGGCCGACGTACAGGCGCTGATGCAACGCCCGGACGATGCGCTGACCATCGACGTGGCTGCGCGCGAACTGCGCACCCCCGATGGCCGCGTCTATTCCTTCCCGCTGGATGGCTTCTCGCAGACCTGCCTGCTGGAAGGCGTCGACCAGTTGGGGTATCTGCTGGGCCGTGTCCCTGAAATCGAACGTTACGAGAGTGAGCATGCACGCTGAGATTGTTGTCCTGCCCGGTGATGGCATCGGCCCGGAAGTGGCCGCCGCGGCAGTTGCCGTCCTGAAGGCGGTCGCCGACCGCTTCAACCACACCTTCACTTTCAGCGAGCACGACATCGGTGGCATCGCCATCGACCGCCACGGCGAGCCGCTGCCGGCGTCGACGCTGGCCGCCTGCCAGGCCGCCAATGCGGTACTGCTGGGCGCGGTCGGTGGCCCGAAGTGGTCCGACCCGAACGCCAAGGTGCGCCCCGAGCAAGGCCTGCTGGCGATCCGCAAGGCGCTGGGCCTGTACGCGAACCTGCGCCCGGTGCGTACCCACGAGGCCGCGCTGCACGCCTCGCCGATCAAGGCGGAGCTGCTGCAGGGCGTGGACTTCGTGGTGGTGCGTGAACTGACCGGCGGCATCTACTTCGGCGACAAGACCCGCGACGCCGACAGCGCCAGCGACCTGTGCCGCTACACCGTGGCCGAGATCGAGCGCGTGCTGCGCAGTGCCTTCCGCCTGGCCCAGCAGCGTCGCGGCAAGGTTACTTCGGTGGACAAGGCCAATGTGCTGGAAACCTCGCGCCTGTGGCGCGACGTGGCCGCACGCATTGGCCGCGAGGAGTTCCCGGAGGTGGCGCTGGAGCACCAGCTGGTCGATTCGATGGCCATGCACCTGCTGGCCAAGCCACGCGAGTACGACGTGATCGTCACCGAGAACATGTTCGGCGACATCCTCACCGATGAGGCCTCGATGCTGGCCGGTTCGCTGGGCCTGCTGCCGTCGGCCTCGCTGGGCGAGCCGGGGGCGGTGGGCATTTACGAGCCCATCCACGGTTCGGCCCCGGACATCGCCGGCAAGGGCATCGCCAATCCGTATGCGACAATCTTCAGCGCCGCGATGCTGCTGCGCCATTCGCTGGGGCTGGAAGCCGAAGCGGCAGCCGTGGAAGCCGCCGTGCATGCGGTGCTGGATGACGGCGTGTTCACTGCTGATCTGGCTGCGAAGGGCAAGGCGGTGAGCACCGCGGCAGCGACCGACGCGGTGCTGGCGAAGCTGGGCTGATCCGGTAGCGCCACGCCATGCGTGGCGCGCTTCCCGTCGGATATCGTGCGCAGCCCCCCATGGGGTGGCTCTACCGGTAGATCCACGCCATGCGTGGCTGCGTTACTTGGTGGTGTACCCACCATTGACCAGAATCGTCTGCCCGGTCATCCACCAGCCATCCGTCACCAGGAAGCGGATCCACGGCACGATATCGACGATGTCGGTCAGCCCGGTGCGGCTGAACGCCGACAACGCCGCCGCAGTCTTGTGATACGCCTGCGCATCGGCGCTCTCGGCCGGATAGAAGAACGGCGTGTCCATCGGACCGGGACCGATCGCGGTCACCGAAATGCCGCGCTCGCCGAACTCCTTCGACGCCGCGCGGGTGAAGTGCTCGACCGGCGCCTTGGTGCCGGCGTAGCTGGAATAGAACGGCGTGAACGCACCCAGCAGCGAGGTGACCAGGGTGCAGATGCGGCCACCGTCATTGACGTGGCGACCTGCCTCCTTCAGGAAGAAGAACGCGGCCTTGGCATTGACCGCGCTCATCTCGTCGTACTCCACTTCGCTGATGTCCAGCAGCGGTTTCTTCAATACCTTGCCGACCGTATTGATGGCGATGTCGGGACGGCCGACTGCGGCCACGGCATCGGCGAACAAGCGCTCCATCGCTGCCGCCGACGTCAGGTCGCCCTGCAGGGCCACCGCCTTGCTGCCGGCGGCCTGCACCGCGGCTACCGTCGCTTCTGCATCGGGCTGGGTAGCGGCACTGTTGTAGTGGATGACGATGGCTTTGGCGCCCTGTGCGGCGAAGTCGCGGGCGATCAGGCCGCCCAGGTTCTTGGCGCCACCGGCGATCAGCACGGTCTTGCCCTTGAGGGAATGCTCGGTCATGGCTTCGGTCTCGGGAGGGGGCTGCCCGGGGTGGCAACCCTGCCCTGACGACGATATCGTGCAGAAAATGCGGATAAAGCCCGCCACTTTGACTTAACTTTCCAGAGCCAGCGAACAATGGACCGGATCGATCGCTTCCGCATCTTCACCCGGGTCGTGGAGTGCGCCAGCTTCACGCGCGCCGCCGACCAGTTGGGCCTGCCCCGTTCCACGGTCTCGGCAGCCATTGCGGAGCTGGAGCAGCGGCTCGGCACCCGCCTGCTGCAGCGCTCGACCCGCCGGGTGTCCACCACCCACGACGGCGACGTGTTCCATGCGCGCTGCCTGCGCCTGATCGCCGAGGTCGAAGACGCCGAATCGCTGTTCCTCCAGGTCGACGCCCAGCCGTCGGGCCTGCTGAAGATCGACGTACCCAGCCGCATCGGCCGCCGCATCATCGCACCGGCGCTGCCCGGGTTCTTCGCGCAGTATCCGCAGGTGGAAGTCGAACTGGGCATGACCGACCGCGCGGTGAACCTGATCGAAGACGGTTGCGATGCGGTGCTGCGGGTCGGCCAACTGGGCGATTCCAGCCTGGTGGCGCGCACGCTGGGCCAACTGGATTTTGCCAACGTTGCGGCGCCGGCATACCTGCGCGAACACGGCGTGCCGCAGCATCCTGCCGACCTGCCGCAGCACCGCGCGGTGAACTACGCGTCGCCGACCACGGCACGGGTGGAACCGTGGGAGTGGCAGGACGGCGGCCAACTGCGCACGCTGCCGATGCCTGGCTGGATGCGTGTGAACAGCGCCGAGGCATCGATTGCGTGCTGTGTGGCGGGGTTGGGTCTTTTGCAGATTCCGCGCTACGACGTACAGGCCGAGCTGCAATCCGGCGCGCTGGTGGAAGTGATGCCACAGCACGTCGCACAGCCATTGCCGGTCACCCTGCTGCAGCCGCATCGGCAGCACCGTGCGCTGCGCGTGCAGGTGTTCATCGAATGGCTGCTACCGGTGCTACGGATCGGTCTGCAGCTGCGGTAGATCCACGCCATGCGTGAATGCATGCATCCGTGCCAACCAAGGTTGGCACCTACCGAGCGATGGCGAATCGCGGTAGATCCACGCCATGCGTGGATGACGGAGCCTGGAAATCCGCAGCCACCCATGGGGTGGCTCTACTGGAAGATGTGCCAGCCAGGGTTGGCACCTACCAGGGGCCGCGGCCGCAGAACCCGGGGCATCACGCCCCGGATTCGTCCGGCTTCACCCGGAACCACGCCGCGTACAACGCCGGCAGGAACACCAGGGTCAGCACCGTACCGACGATCAGGCCGCCCATGATCGAGATCGCCATCGATCCGTAGAACGCGCTGCGCGACAGCGGAATCATCGCCAGCACGGCTGCCAGTGCGGTCAGCACGATCGGGCGGAAGCGGCGCACCGTGGCGTCGATGATCGAATGCCAACGGTCATGCCCGGCATCGATGTCCTGCTGGATCTGGTCGATCAGGATCACCGAGTTGCGCATGATCATGCCGGCCAGTGCGATCGTGCCCAGCAGCGCGACGAAGCCGAACGGCGCCCGGAACAGCAGCAGGAACAGGGTCGCGCCGATGATGCCCAGCGGCGCGGTCACCAATACCATCGCTGCACGCGAGAAGCTGCGCAGCTGCAGCATCAGCAGCGTGGCCACCACCACCAGGAACAGCGGCATGCCGGCCTTGATCGAGTTCTGGCCACGCGCCGAATCCTCCACGGTACCGCCGGTTTCCAGCAGGTAACCACTGGGCAGCTCGGCACGGATGCCGTCCAGTGTGGGCAGGATCTGATGCACCACGTCCAGCGCCTGCATGCCATCACTGATGTCGGCGCGCACAGTCACCGTCGGCAACCGGTTACGGTGCCAGATGATGCCGTCCTCGAAGCCGTACTCCATCGTCGCCACCTGCGACAGCGTGATGCTGCCACCGTTGGCGGTGGGCATCGACAGGCTGGACAGCAGCTCCAGCTGGTTGCGCTCATCGGCCGGCCCGCGCAGCAGCATCTCGATCTGGCGATTGCCCTCGCGATACACGCTGACCGATTGCCCGGCCAACGAACTGGACAGGAACTGGCTGACCTGGGCGCTGCTCACGCCCAGCGCGCGGGCGCGCTCCTGGTCGACCACCAGGCGCACCACCTTGCTCGGCTCGCTCCAGTCCAGGTTGACGTTCATCACGTGCGGGTTCTCCCGCACCTTGGCCTCGACCTGGCGCGCGATCGCCTGCACCTTCTCGATGTGCTCGCCGGAGATGCGCATCTGCACCGGATAGCCGACCGGCGGGCCGTTCTCCAGGCGGGTCACGCGCATCTGCACGTCCGGGAACTTCGGGATCACCTCGTGCAGCAGCCAGTCGCGTGTGCTTTCGCGTGACCTGATGTCCTTGGCCAGCACCACGAACTGGGCGAAGTTGGTCGCCGGCAGCTGCTGGTCCAGCGGCAGGTAGAAGCGCGGCGAACCGGTGCCCACATAGGACACGTAGTTGGCAATGCCCTCGCGGCTGGACAGCAGCTTCTCAAGCTTCTCGGCCTGGGCCTGGGTCGAGCGCAGCGAGGCGCCCTCGGCCAGCTCGATGTCCACCATCAGTTCCGGCCGGGTCGAGTCCGGGAAGAACTGCTGCGGCACGAAGCGGAACATCATCAGCGAGAACACGAACAGGCCGATGGTCGCCGCGATCACCCACCAGCGATGCCGCAGGCAGGTATCGAGGAAGCGACGGAAACTACGATAGAACGGGCGCTGGTACGGATCGTGGTCGTGCCCGTGCTGCGGCGGCGCGATCAGGTTGGCCAGCGCCGGATAGCGGTCGGCCCACTGCTGGCGCTTGGCGTGCCAGCGCGCGGACAGGCTGCCCGGCTTCGGCGGCTGCGGATTGAACAGGTCCGGCAGCATCTTGTCGCCCAGGTAAGGGATGAACAGCACCGCTGCGATCCACGACACCACCAGCGCGATGGTCACCACCTGGAACAGCGAGCGGGTGTATTCACCGGTACTCGATGCCGCAGTGGCAATGGGCAGGAAGCCGGCCGCGGTGATCAGGGTGCCGGTCAGCATCGGGAACGCGGTCGACTCCCAGGCGAAACTGGCGGCGCGCAGGCGGTCATAGCCCTGCTCCATCTTGGTGGCCATCATCTCCACCGCGATGATCGCATCGTCCACCAGCAGGCCCAGCGCCAGCACCAATGCACCCAGCGAGATCTTGTGCAGGCCGATGTCGAAGTAGTGCATGACGAAGAAGGTCATCGCCAGCACCAGCGGGATGGTCACGCCCACCACCAGGCCGGTGCGCAGGCCCAGCGAGAAGAAGCTGACCAGCAGCACGATCACCACCGCCTCGGTCAGCACCTGCACGAACTCGCCGACCGACTCTTCCACCGATTGCGGCTGATCGGACACCTTTCGCAGCTGCATGCCGGCCGGCAGGGTCTTCTGCAGGCGTTCGAACTCGGAATCGAGGTTGGCGCCGAGCTTGAGGATGTCACCGCCATCCTTCATCGCCACCGCCAGGCCGATCGCCTCTTCGCCCATGAAGCGCATCTTCGGCGACGCCGGATCGGCGAAGCCACGCTTGACCTCGGCGATGTCGCCCAGGTGCACAGTGCGGTCACCGGCGCGGATCGGGAACTGGCGGATCGCTTCGATGTCGTTGAACTGGCCGGTCACCCGCAGCTGCACGCGATCGGTGGCGGTCTCGAAGAAGCTGGTGCCGGTCACTGCATTCTGGTCGGCCAGCGCCTGCTGCACCTGCTGCATCGACACGCCCAGCGTGGCCAGCCGGGTGTTGGACAGTTCGATCCACACCTTCTCGTCCTGCAGGCCGACCAGGTCGATCTTGCCGACGTCGGGCACCCGCTGCAGTTCCAGCTGGATGCGGTCGGCGTAGTCGCGCATCACCGCATAGTCGAAGCCCTTGCCGGTCAACGCATAGATGTTGCCGTAGGTGTCGCCGAACTCATCGTTGAAGAACGGACCGACGATCTCGCGCGGCAGCGTCGGGCGGATGTCGCCCACGCGCTTGCGCACCTGGTACCACAGGTCCGGGATCTGCCTGGAACGCAGGCTGTCGCGCGCCATGAAGATGATCTGCGATTCGCCCGGGCGCGAGTACGAGCGGATGAACTCGTACTCGCCGGTATTCATCAGCGCCTTCTCGAGCGGCTCGGTCACCTGCCGCGAGACCTGCTCGGCAGTGGCCCCGGGCCACAACGTGCGCACCACCATCGCCTTGAAGGTGAACGGCGGGTCCTCGGACTGGCCCAGGTGCTTGTACGACCACGCGCCGATCAGCGCGAAGGCGAGCATCGCGAACAGCACCAGCGGGCGGTTGGACAGCGCCCACTCGGAAAGATTGAAGCGGCGCACCGGCTTACTCCCTGGCCTTGGCGGCAGCCGCCGGCGTGGCCGGCTTCAGCACAGGACGGTTCTGCCGGTCCACGGCGATCACCGGCTGGCCGGCCCGCAGCAGATGGCCACCCGCAGCAACTACCCAGTCACCCGCGTTCACGCCGGACAGCACCGGTACCGTCTCGCTGCCAAACGCACCGGTGGTGACCGCTGTAGCCTTCAGCGTGCTGTTGGCCGGATCGACCACCCACACGCTGGCGGCACCACCGGCACCGCGCTGCAGCGCGCCCAGCGGCAGCTGCAGGGTGCCGTGGCGACCGGCGCTGCTGTAGACGCGTGCACTCTGGCCCAGTTCGACGTCGGCCAGCGCATCGGCGGGCAGGCTGACCCGGGTCGCATAGGTACGTGCCTGCGGATCGGCAGCGGCGGCGATCTCCCGGATCGTGCCCGGCAGGCGCTGGCCGGGGCGGTTCCACAACTCCACCTCGACCGGTTGGCCCACAGCATAGTCGCGGATGGTGGCCTCGGGCAGGTCGATCAGCACTTCGCGGCCACCGTCGGCGGCCAGGTTGAAGATGGTCTGCCCGGCGGACACTACCTGCCCGGCCTCGGCCTCGCGGCTGGCGATCACACCGTCGGCCGGCGCACGCAGCTGTGCGTAGCCGGCCTGGTTGCGGAGCACATCGAGGTTGGCGCGGGCGGCGTTGGCCTGGCCCTGCGCGGCCTTGAACGCGGCGGACTGCTGGTCCAGCTGCGAGCGGCTGACCAGCTGCTGGTCGGCCAGCACCTGGTAACGCTTGAGGTCATCGCGGGCGCGCACCAGATCGGCTTCGGCTGCCGCCAGCTGCGCCTGCGAGGCGCGGGCCTGCAGCGCGAAATCAGCCACGTCCAGCTCGGCCAGCACGTCGCCCTTCTTCACCCGTTGCCCGGCATCGACGTGGCGCTTGACCAGGTTGCCGCCAACGCGGAACGACAGCGGGCTTTCCTGCCGGGCACGCACCGTGCCCGGGAATGCCGCCGGCGCCTGCCCGGCCTGCTCGCCGGGGTGAACCACCAGCACCGGTACGGCCGCCGGTGGCGCCTGTTCCTGCCCCGAACAGGCTGCCAGCGCAGCCATCCACACCATACCGCCCATCCAGCGCACGATCTTCATCGGTCAACGTCCTGAAACGCAGGGTTGCAACTAAGGAGGGAGCCGCGACTGCCGGCCCAATTTAATAAACCGGCCGGTATAGTATAAATATCGAACCGCTTGGTCTAGTATTGTTGCGATGAGTTCTCCCACTTCCCGCAAGCCGTCGGCCAAGCCCGCTGCCAAGGCCGCCGGACCCGGGCGCCCCAAGGACCTCGGCAAGCGCGCGGCGATCCTTGAAGCAGCCAAGGCACTGTTCATCGAACAGGGGTATACCGGCGTGAGCATGGACACCATCGCCGCTCAGGCCGGCGTCTCGAAGCTGACTGTGTACAGCCACTTTGGCGACAAGGAGACGCTGTTCTCCGAGGCGGTGCAGTCAAAGTGCGTTGAAATGCTGCCCGACGCGTTGTTCGTAGCCGACGCGGACGGCCCGCTGCGCGACCAGCTGATCGGTATCGGCCTGGCCTTCTTCGAGCTGATCACCTCCGACGCGGCGATCTCGATCCAGCGCATGATGATGGCGCCGGAGACCGACGAACGCCTGCGCGCGCTGTTCTGGAAAGCCGGCCCCGAGCGTACCTGCGAGGCGCTGGCCGATTTCCTGCGCGCCCGCGCCGAACGCGGCGAACTGGAGATCACCGACTGTGCTCTGGCCGGCGAGCAGTTCCTGACCCTGGTCAAGGGCGAAGTGCACATGCATATGATGTGCGGCATGCCACTGTCGCCCGTGGAATGCGACCCTGTTGCCCACGTGACCGCCAGCATCGACTTCTTCCTGCGCGCCTACGCGCCGCGAGGGGCCGGAACGGCTGAATAACCAAAACTGAACGAACCGGAGGTCGCGATGACTTCCGGCACTGCGACCCCGGCCCCCGGCAGCTGATGCTCTGGGCGCGCCGCCGGCCTCCGGCACCGGTAAAATGGCCGGCCCACTGCGCTGGATTTGAACCTCATGACGATTGATTACGCCCACGCCCGCGAACTGATGGTGGAACAGCAGATCCGTCCCTGGGACGTGCTGGACATCAAGGTGCTCGACGTCCTGGCCCGCCTGCCGCGCGAGGCCTTTGTCGCCGACGCGCACCGGGCACTGGCCTACGCCGATGTCGAACTGCCGATCGGCCACGGCCAGAAGATGATGAAGCCGGTCATCGAGGGCCGTACCCTGCAGGCACTGGACCTGCAGCCGGGTGACGAAGTGCTGGAAATCGGCACGGGCAGCGGCTTCCTGTCGGCCTGCATCGGCGCGCTGGCGCGCGATGTGCTGAGCCTGGAAATCGACCCGGAGCTTGCCGCCGCTGCGCGTGCCCGCCTGGATGCCTCCGGCCTGGGCACCAACGTCCGCGTGGAAGTGGCCGATGCCCTGTCCTGGCAGACCGAACGCCGCTTTGACGTGATCTGTGTCACTGGTGCGGTCGACGTGGTGCCGTCACAGTTCGCCTCGTGGCTGCGTCCGGGTGGCCGCCTGTTCGTGATCCACGGCCGCTCGCCGGCGATGGAGGCCCTGCTGGTCAAGGCCGACGGCAGCTCCGAGTCCCTGTTCGAGACCGATATCGATTACCTGCGTGGTGCCGCCCCGGCCCCCCAGTTCCACCTCTGAGTCCAAGGAAGCCGCAATGATCCGCCGATCCCTCGCTGTTGCGCTGGCCACTGCCCTGCTGCCGTTGTCCGCCCATGCCGCCGACCTGCTGCAGGTCTACGAAATGGCCCGCAACGGCGATCCGCAGCTGTCGGCCGCCGAATCGACCCGGCTGTACGACAAGGAAGGCGCCGTGCAGGCGCGTGCCGCCCTGCTGCCGCAGATCAACGGCCAGGCCGCGCTGAACCGCACGCGCAGCGAGCCGAACGCCGACGCCAACTCCGGCTCGTTCACCAACAAGCGCCGCACCTACACGATCGACGGCAGCCAGACGCTGTTCAACTGGACCCAGATCAACAACCTGCGCTCGCAGCGTGAGCTGAGCAAGGCGGCGGACTTCACCCTCGAATCGGCCAACGACAACCTGATCGTGCGCACCTCGGCGGCCTACTTCAACGTGCTGGTGGCGATCGAATCGCTGAACGCCGCACAGACCAATGAAGCGGCCGCGAAGAAGCAGTTCGACTTCGCCGACAAGCGCCTGGAAGTGGGCCTGGCGCCGATCACCGACGTGCACGAAGCACGCGCCCAGTACGACCAGGCGCGCGCCAACACCATCATCGCGCAGAACACCCTGGCCGATAACTACCAGGCCCTGACCGAACTGACCGGCCAACCGGTGACCAACCTGCGTGGCCTGCCGGCGGACTTCCGCCCGGAAGTGCCGGCCAACCGCGGCAACATCGACGAGCTGGTGCAGCAGGCCACCACCCAGAATCCGGCGCTGAAGGCGCAGGAGCTGAAGGTCAGTGCCGCCGAAGCCGGCGTGCAGGCTGCCCGTGGTGGTCATTACCCGACCCTGTCGCTGGGCGGCAGCTGGGGCAAGAGCGCCACCTGGGGCGACAGCACCGGTGCCGGCTCGCTGTCGCCGGATGCGCGCACCAACAGCATCGGCCTGACCCTGAGCGTGCCGATCTTCTCCGGTGGTGCCACCCAGTCCGGCGTGCGCCAGGCGCTGGCGCAGCGTGACATCGCCCAGGACGGCTACGAGCAGCAGAAGCGTGCCCTGGATCGCAATACCCGCAATGCCTACCAGACCCTGGTGCAGGGCATCAGCGAAGTGGAAGCCCGCCGCCTGGCGGTGGTTTCGGCGCAGAGCGCGTACGACGCCTCGCAGGTGGGCCTGGAAGTCGGTACCCGTACCGTGCTGGATGTGATCCAGAACCAGCGCATCCTGTTCTCGGCGCAGCTGGACTATGCCCAGGCCCGTTACACCTTCCTGCAGAACCGCCTGCTGCTGAGCCAGTCGCTGGGTGCGCTGGACGTGGCCGAACTGCAGGACGTCAATCGACTGCTGACCCAGGACGCGGGCAACCCGGCCACGACCACGCACTGAGTCGCCGCCCCTGCAACGAAAAAGCCACCCGCGAGGGTGGCTTTCTTGCAGGTGCTGCATCCACACGCGCGCCCCCCGGCGTGGCCCCACGAACCGTCAGCCCGGCCATGCGCGCAGGCGTTCCAACGCCGCAAGCACGCACAGCGCGGCTGCCAAAGGGGCCAGCATCGACATCATCAGCCCGCAGCCGGCTGCGCCTTGCCGGGGGTCATCCCGACGCCGCCGCAGCACCGCCAGGCACAGCGCCGCCATCACCACCAGCGTTGCCGGACCCGGCAGCGCCGGCAAGGTGCCCTGCGGCAGCCCCAGCACCAGCATCACCGCCGGCAGCGCAACCACCATTGCGCTCAGGCCCGTGCGGGATCGTCCCGCCGCGTCAGCTGCGCGGGGCCACAACGATGTGGCCAACCGGACGGCCAGCATCAGCAGCACCAACTGCAGGGCGGCCAGGCCCGCTGCCCCGGCCAGGGGCAACAATGGCAGCATCCACTGCAGCTCGGGGTGCACCTGCAGCGCAACCGCCAGTGGCCGGGTACTGGCGAGCGCGGAAAACTCGACCAGCCCGGCCTGCAATGCTGCCAGCACGATCAGCAGCAGCATCGCCAGCAACGAGACCAGCGCCAGCACCGCCGGCTGCCACATCGCGCCCTGGCGGCGCAGCGCAGGAAATCCCAGTGCCAGGCCCACGCTGGCAAATATGCCCAGCAGCGGCACCGCAGCCGCCAGCACGCCCCCCAGCCCGAAGCGATACGGCGCGGTCGCCGGAGGCAGCCAGGGAATCCAATGCCCGTAGTGCACGTGACGTGCCGCCAGCGCCAGCAGCAACACCCCCACACCGATCTTCACCGTCAGCAGCGCACAGGCCGCAAGGGCCACACCCCGCGGCGGCAGCAACGCGAGCGCGCTCAACGTCAGCAGGCCCACGGCCGCCGCTATCTGCACGGGCAGCCAGTCGTTGGCATGGAGGCCTCCGGTAGCCAGCACCGCATGTACATGGCGGGCCATGGACTGTGCCGCGCCCGCCGTGGTCGCCGTCAGCTCAAGCAACAGGATCGTGCCCAGAACGACGGCCACCCGTGGCCCCCAGCTGGCGGCCAGCAGCCCGTACAGGCCATCGGCCGCCGGCAGTCGCAGCACCAGATCCTGCAGGCAGCACAGCACCAGGCCAGCCCCCAGTGCGGCCAGCAACAGGCTCAGTACGATGGCGGGGCCAGCCTGTGCCGCCGTGTGCTGGCCCACCAGCGCGATCACGCTGCCGCCCACCAGCAGCGTCAGTGCCACCACAGCCAGGTGGTCCATCCCCAAGCGCGCCCCACCGGTGCCGTCCCTGCCCCTGTCGCCGTCCATCGCAAGTTCCCTTGATATCCGCCCAAGCGCGGTCGACAGCAGGCTGGCAGCCTGCGTCGTCCTGCGGAATCGGAATCGGTGCTGCGTGCGCCACGATGTGATGGCAGGCACGCTGCCATCGGCAGGGTCGGTCCAGCAACGACAGAAAAATCGTCGCTAAGCAGAATTGATGAAGTTGATCACGACACCGCTGCGCAGCGCCGCCGACGCCGCAACGCCGGGATCACTCGCGTGGCGGTGGCAGGTGCGGTGCGACCAGCGCAAGCGTGCGCTGCAGCGCGCCACGGCCATTGCTGACCAACGTGCAGCCCGCACGCGCCATGTCTTCGCGGGCCTGCGCATCTTCAAGCAGATGCTGCAGCAGGTCGCCCACCGCCTGCGCATCTTCGCCGATCAGCAGCGCACCGGCCTCGCGCATGCGCCGGGAGATTTCCGCGAAGTTGTGCAGGTGCGGGCCGGTCACCGCCGCGGTTCCCATCGCAGCGGGCTCCAGCAGGTTGTGACCACCGATGGCCTGCAGGCTGCCGCCGACGAAGGCGACCTGGGCGCAGGCGTAGAACGGCATCAGCTCGCCGAGGGTATCGATGACGAACACGTCTGTGGCGGCGTGCGGCCACTGGTCCACGCGGCGGGTCGCCACGCTCCAGCCCTGTTCGCGCGCCAGTGCTTCCACCTTGGGGAAACGTTCGGGATGGCGCGGTGCCCACAGCAGCAGCAGATCCGGATGCTGCTGGCGCAGGCGGCGGTGCAGGTCGATCACCGCCTGCTCTTCGCCGTCATGGGTACTGGCGGCGATCCATACCGGGCGCGCGCCCGGCACCCGTGCATGGAACTGTTCGACGAAGCCCTGCACGTCCGGCGTGGTGATGTCGAACTTCAGGTTGCCCAGTGCCTGCACCTGGCCGGGCTCCGCCCCCAGCTGCACGAAGCGCTCGGCATCGTCCTGCGACTGCGCGGCCACGCAGGTGACGGTGCGCAGGGCGCGGCGGATCAATGCGGCCAGCAGCCGGTAGCCGCGCAGCGAACGCGCCGACAACCGGGCATTGAGGATGTAGACCGGAACACCACGGTCACGGCAGCCGAACAGCATGTTCGGCCACAACTCGGTTTCCAGGATCAGCGCCAGGCTGGGCTGGAAATGGCCGAGGAAGCGGTTGACGCTGCCCGGCACGTCGTACGGCAGGTAGACATGGTCCAGCGCGTCGCCCCAGAGCGCACGCACGCGCTCGGAGCCGGTCGGAGTGATGGTGGTGATGACCCAGCGGATGTCCGGGCGCTGCTGGCGCAGGGCATTGACCAGCGGCGCGGCGGCATTGACCTCGCCCACCGAGACCGCGTGCAGCCACACCCGTGGCTGGCCGGTCGGCTGCGGATAGGAGGCGTAGCGTTCGTCCCAGCGCCGGAAGTACTCACGGACCCGGAAACCGCGCCAGACCAGGTGGTACACGGTGATCGGCAGCAGGATATAGAGCACGACCGAGTACAGGCCGCGCAGGATCCATTCGACAGGGTCTTTACGCATGCGGCAAGGATACGGGAGCCCCCCGGGAAAGACACGCGGCCGCCTTGGTAGAATGGCCCCATGTCAGATGCCTCCACCGCCGTCCGCCCGTCGCTGCGCGATCCGCGCAACTGGCCGATGTTCGCCGCCATGTTCGGCGCCTTCGCCATCGCCCGCCTGCCGTGGATGCTGCAGCGCGCGCTGGGCCGGGGCGTCGGCTGGATCACCTGGCGCCTGCTCGGCAGCCGCCGCCGCGCCGCCGAGGTCAACCTGCAGCTGTGCTTCCCCGAGAAGGACGAAGCGTGGCGGCAGCGCCTGGTGCGGGACAGTTTCGATGCGCTGGGCGTCGGCGTGTTCGAGTGCATCCGCGCCTGGTGGGGCAGCATCGACAGCATCCGCCCGCAGGTACGGGTCGAAGGCCTGGAACACCTGCGGCAGATGCAGGCCGAAGGCCGCGGCGTCCTGCTGGTCTCCGGCCACTTCATGACCCTGGAGATGTGCGGCCGCCTGCTGTGCGACTACGTCGATCTTTCCGGCATGTACCGCAAGCACAAGAACCCGGTGTACGAGTGGGCGGTCAAGTTCGGCCGCCTGCGCTATGCCAAGGCGATGTTCGCCAACGAGGACATCCGCGCGACCGTGCGCCACCTGAAGAAGGGCGGTTTCCTCTGGTACGCGCCAGACCAGGACATGCGAGGCAAGGACACGGTATTCGTGCCGTTCTTCGGCCACACCGCTTCGACCATCACCGCCACCCATCAGCTGGCGCGCATGACCGGCTGTGCGGTGATTCCGTACTTCCACCGGCGCGAAGGCGGAAAGTACTTCCTGAAGATCGGCGCGCCGCTGGAGAACTTCCCCAGCGAGGATGTGGAAGCCGATACCACCCGGGTCAACCAGGCCATCGAAGCGATGGTGCGAGAGGCTCCCGACCAGTACCTGTGGATCCACCGCCGCTTCAAGCGCCAGCCCGGCGGCCGGAGTGATTTCTACAAATAGCGGTGCGGCGGGAGGGTTTCATCCACGCATGGCGTGGATCTACTTTCCTGTGCAGCTTCATCCACGCATGGCGTGGATTTGATGACGCGGAGCATTCTGAAGTAGATCCACGCCATGCGTGGATGCTCTACATCCGGATGGCGGCACCTACAACGGCCAACGGCACCATGCGTGCGGGTACTCACCCAACGTGCCGGCCAGGCCCGCACGGACCGGATTGGCCAGGATGTACATCGCCTTCTCATGAAGGGATTCATCGCTGCGTACGGCATGATCGTGGTAACCGTGCTGCCACAGCGCCCCTCGTCGCTCCAATCGCCGGTTCAGCAGTCGGCTGCTGCGTGATTTGAGCAGGGCCATACACTCGGCCAGGGATCCTCCGCGCAGCTCCATCAGCCAGTGCAGATGGTCGGGCATGACCACCCAGGCGAGGCTGTGGCTGAAGCCCTTGCGCTCTACGAAGCGCAGGGTGTCGATAAGGATCGCCACGTTTGCCGCATCGGCGAACAACGGTTCGCGGCCGAGGGTTGCTGTGGTCAATGAATACACGTTGCCGGATCGGGAATACCGACCGTAGCGAAGTCTGGGGCTGGCCATGCCTCCAGCGTGCGCGAACTGCCGGGGCACCGATAGTGGAGATGTCACCGTGTTCAGGTCGGGAAAGCCTCATCCACGCATGGCGTGGATCTACTGATCGACTTCATGGTTGATCCCTACCATGCGCGGATGCGCGGTCACTTTACCGGCGGGGAATCATCTGCGTCCCGCGCCAGCAGGCTGCCGGCGAACAACGCAGCCAGCAGCACCGTCAGGCCACCCCAGAAAGCGGAATAGAACGCCAGGTGCGTATTGAGCGGGAACACCGTGACCGCCAGCGCCAGCATCGCCGGCCGGGCGCGATCACGCGCAGCCGCCGGGGCATAGCGCCAGGCCCGCCAGGCCTGCGCCACCGCCGCCAACCACAGCAGCAGGCCCAGAACGCCGGTCTCGGCAAGGATTTCCAGCACGATCTGGTGGGCGTGCAACGCCGGTTGGTTGCCCCACACGGCGGGGCCCTCATCTGACACGCAGGCCGGATACGCATCGCGGAAGCCGCGCGCACCGACACCGTTGACCGGATGCTCCTCGATCATGCACACCGCCGCGGTCCAGATGCGCGCGCGCCCCGAAAGCGCCTCGTCAACGCCCTGCCCGTCTTCGTTCCATGCCTGCGCCGTGCGCGCGACACGCTCGCGCACCTGCGGCACGCCCGCTGCCAGTCCAGCCGTGCCCAGCGTTGCCACCAGGGCCAGCAGGAGCAGCCGCTTCCAGCCGAACTGGCGCACGCCGCTGTAGGCCAGCACCAGCACAAAGGTGATCCACGAGGCGCGCGAACCTGCCAGCAGCAGCACACACCCCAGTGTCGCAGCGGCGAGCAACCACCCTGCATTGCCGAAACGCCGCGCCATCGGCATCAGCAGGAACGGTGACAGGCTGGCCAGCACCTGGCCGAATTTCAGATTGCAGGGCCCAAGCGCGCCACTGAGGCGGTCGGCCAGTGCGGCTTCGTCGGCCGGGCACAGCGCGTGGCCACTCACGGCCAGCTTCAGGTGTTCCAGCGACCAGAACCACGGGCTGGTGCCAGCCAGCGCCTGCACCAGCGCGTCCAGCGTCCACACGCCGGTGATCAGCGCCAGGCCACCGAAGGTCAAGCGCCGCCGTTCCGGCGTGGCCACCGCGATCGCCACCAGCCACATGAAGGGCAGGTAGCGCAGTCCGGCGGCCGCCTTGGTCCACGAGGCCGAAGGGTCGATCGCATCGATGGCCGAAAACGCCTGCGGCAGCCAGTAGCCGAGGAACAGGATCGAGGTCAGCGCCCACGCCGCCGTGCTCAACAGGTGCGGGCGGCGCTGCAGCCGGCGCATCACCATGCGCGCGGCAGCATAGACCGCGCCAAGGCCCAGCACGGTTTCGGCAATGCCCGGCAGCGGCCACATCGCCACGTACGCCAGCACCCACCAGGGCGCCCAGCGCCCGGCACGGTCGTCGCGCACGATGGCAGCGGGGTCAGCCGGCGAGATCGGCATAGAGGCGGAGGGTGTCGCGCTGCATGGCCTGCAGGGTAAACGGGATGCGGGTCGGCAGGGACGGCGGCTGCGCCAGCAGGGCCAGCGCACGTTCACCCAGCGCGTGCGCGTCGCCCAGCGGCACCGCACCGCTGGGCTGCAGCTGCTGCAGCAGTTCGCCGACGCCACCGTGGTCCCAGCCCAGCACCGGGCGGCCGACCGACAGCGCCTCGAGCACGGTGCGGCCAAAGGCTTCCGGCTTGTCCGACAGCTGCAGCACCAGATCGCTGGCGGCGTAGGCCTGGGCGATGCGGACGGTAGGCGTGCTGATCTGTACGGCCTCGGCCACGCCCAGCGCCGCGGCCTGGCGGCGCAGGCCAGCCACGTAGGCCTCGCGCCCGGGTTCGTCGGTGCCCAGCATCCACAGCTGGGCAGGCACGCCGGCGGCACGCACGTCGGCCAGCAGCTGCAGCGCGTGGGCGTGGCCCTTCAGTCGGGTGCCGCGCCCCGGCAGCAGCAGCAGCGGGCCCTCAACCTGCGCCAGCCACGGGTAGTCGGCCGCCAGGGCCAGCCGCGGACGGCGGTCGGCGCGCGCCACGCGCGGGAACTGGTTGACGTCGACACCTCTCGGTACGACCCGCAGTTTTTCTTCCGGCACCGTCGGGTAATGGCGTTGCACGTAGGCACGCACGGTGTTGGACACGCAGATCACGCGTTCGCCACTGGTCATCACCGCGCTGTAGCGGCTGGGCGAGTTCAACCCGTGCACGGTGGTCACCCAATGCGGGCGCTGTGCGGCGGGCATGGCGCGGATCGCGTACAGGCCCAACCAGGCCGGCAGCCGCGAACGGGCATGCACGATGTCCGCACCAACTTCGGCAAACAGCCGGCGCAGGGTCGGCAGATGGCGCAGGGTCAGCAGCGACTTGCGGCCGATATCCAGGGTGAGGTGCTCGGCACCGCTGTCCAGCAGCGGCTGCACCAGGCGGCCGCCGGCAGACACCACCAGCGCGCGATGGCCGGCGGCAACCAGGGCCGCAGCGATTTCCAGGGTCGAGCGCTCGACACCACCGGAGTGCAGCGCCGGCAGCAACTGCACCACGGTCAATCGGCGCATCGAAGGGGCCGCCGTTTAGTCGGCCAGCACAAACACGGACCCGCAGTACGGGCACTGCGCTTCGCCGTTGGGCTCGTCCTCGATCGGCAGGTACACGCGCGGATGCGAGTTCCACAGCGCCATTTCCGGGGTCGGACAGCTCAACGGCAGATCGCTGCGGTGCACGGTGTAGCGCTTCTCGGCGTTGGCGGGCGCGGTGGCGGTATGGCTCATGGCGGATTCGGTGAACGGGTTGCGAGGCCCGTGATTCTAGCATCTGGGCCGCAACGACATTGCCCCGCAACGGGCCTTTGCACGCCGCCGCCGATGCCTCGCATCTCCCCGCCGCACGCCGGGCGGCGGCGATTCCGGGGATTTCGCGGTCGTTCCGGCAGGTTCGCTCGCCAGAATCGGCTCCAGCGATATTTCCCGCATTTGGATCGAACTAAATGGCACTTGCCAGCGCGCGGCGGCTGTTGCAGGATCGGGCCAGGTCGCACCCCGACCCACCCAATCCAACCCGATCGCATGGCCCGCCCCCACCGGACCGGCATCGCCTCTTCCACTGCCAGCCTGGCGGGCGGAGCGATGCTGTCCGTGGTGTCCGCCGATGCGGGTTCGCCCGCCGCCAGCCCTTCCGGGAGACCCTTGCATGACCCTGTCCGATCCGCGCCGCGCCCTGCTTCCGCTCGCCCTGGCCCTGGCCTGTGCGACCACTGCGATGCCGGTGCTGGCGCAGGGGCTGCAGACCTCGTTCGAACCGGGCGAACCTGTCCCGGCGCAGGCCACCGGTGCGCTTCAGGTCACGATCGGCAATGGACCGGCCGCGCCCTACGCCGCCAAGCGCAATGCCGGCTACAGCGGCCTGCATGCGCTGCGCTACAGCAGCGAAGGCGGCAGCGCGCGGCGCGAACTGTTCAAGGCCGACCTGCCCATCGAGGCCGATACCACGCTGTCGTGGCTGGTGCTGCCGGAAATCGCCGGCAAGGACACCGTCGCCTCGACCTATGTATCGCTGGACCTGCTGCTGGACGATGGCAGCCGCGTTTCGGCCGGTGCGGCACGCGACCAGCATGGCGTGGCGATCGGCGCGCGCGCGCAGGGCGAATCGAAGACGCTGTACCCGCAACAGTGGGCCCGCAAGGCGGTGCGGCTGGGCGACGTGCCCACGCTGAAGGGCCGCCGCGTGGTGGCGATCGAGCTGGAGGTAGCCAGTGCCGAGGGCGCGCCGGTCTCTGGCTGGATTGATGACGTGCGCCTGGATGCCCAACCGCGGCAGCGGCCGCAGCGCGTCTCCGACTGGGTGCTGACCACCCGCGGCACCCAGGCCAACGGCACCTTCTCGCGCGGCAACAATTTCCCGGCCACGGCGGTGCCGCACGGGTTCAACTTCTGGACCCCGGTGACCGACGCCGGCGCACTGAACTGGCTGTACCGCTGGAACGAACAGAACGATGCGCAGAACCGCCCGCAGCTGCAGGCACTGGCACTGAGCCACCAGCCCAGCCCGTGGATGGGCGACCGCCAGACCTTCCAGGTGATGCCCTCGGCCAGCCGTGGCGTGCCGGACGCCGACCGCCGCAAGCGCGCGCTGTCGTTCGACCGCCGTCATGAAAGCGCGCGCCCCTACCGCTACGACGTGCGCTTCGACAATGGCATCGCTGCTGCCATCGCACCGACCGACCATGCCGCGCTGTTCCGCTTCGAGTTCCCCGAGGGCGGCGACGCCAACCTGCTGTTCGACAATGTCGATGCGCGTGGTGGCCTGACCCTGGACACGGCCACGCAGACCCTCAGCGGCTACACCGATACGCGCAGTGGCCTGTCCAACGGCGCCAGCCGCATGTACGTGGTCGCCAGCTTCGACAAGCCCTGGCGCAGCAGCGGCCGCCTCGACACCGGGCGCCCGACCGGTTACATCAAGTTCGATGCCGACAGCGACCGGCGGGTGACGATGCGCATCGCCACCTCGCTGATCTCGGTCGAGCAGGCCCGTCACAACCTGGCGCTGGAAATCGCCGCCGCCGATACGCTGGAGAGCGTGGCCGGCCGCGCGCAGGATGCGTGGGACGCGCGCCTGGCCCGCTTCGACATCGGCGATGCCACTGACGACCAGAAGACCACCTTGTATTCCAGCCTGTACCGGCTGTACCTGTATCCCAACTCCGGCCACGAGAATGCCGGCAGCGCGGCCGCGCCTGACTGGCGCTACGCCAACCAGGCCAGCGCCAGCGACGACAACACCGACGGCAGCGCGAACCGCAGCTTCATCGGCGTGCGCGATGGCAAGGTGTTCGTCAACAACGGCTTCTGGGACACCTTCCGCACCACCTGGCCAGCCTATGCGCTGTTCACGCCCGACGATGCCGGGCAGATGGTGCAGGGTTTCATCGAGCAGTACCGTGCCGGTGGCTGGATCGCACGCTGGTCGTCGCCGGGCTACGCCGACCTGATGGTCGGCACCAGTTCGGACGTGGCCTTCGCCGATGCGTGGCTGAAGGGCATCGGCGGCTTCGATCCGGCCGAGGCCTACGCCGCCGCGCTGAAGAACGCGACCGTGGTCCCCCCCGACCGCCATGTCGGCCGCAAGGGCATGGACCGCTCGACCTTCCGTGGCTACGCCAGCGCGGACGTGCACGAAGGCATGTCGTGGACGATGGAAGGCGCACTGAATGACTTCGGCATCGCCAACATGGCCGAGGCCCTGGCCAAGCGCGCGACCACGGCGGCGGCACGCGAGCGCTACAGCACCGAGGCCGACTACTTCCGCCATCGCGCCGCCAGCTACGCGACGATGTTCGATCCGGCCGCCGGCTTCTTCCAGGGCCGCAAGGCCGATGGCCAGTGGCGCGTGGACGCCAAGGCCTACGACCCGCGCGTGTGGGGCCACGACTACACCGAATCCAATGGCTGGACCTTCGCCTTCACCGCCGCCCACGATGGCGAAGGACTCGCCGCGCTCTATGGTGGCCGTGACAAGCTGGCAGCGAAGCTGGATGCCTTCTTCTCCACCCCGGAAACCGCCGACCCCGCGTTTGCCGGATCCTACGGCGGCACCATCCACGAGATGACCGAAGCGCGCGATGTGCGCATGGGCATGTACGCGCACAGCAACCAGCCGGCGCACCACATCCCATGGATGTACCTGTACGCCGGGCAGCCGTGGAAGACCCAGCAGCACGTGCGCGAGATCCTGTCGCGGCTGTATGTGGGCAGCGAGATCGGCCAGGGCTATCCGGGCGACGAGGACAACGGCGAGACCTCCGCGTGGTACGTGCTGGCCTCGCTGGGCCTGTATCCGCTGCGCATGGGCGCCCCGGAGTACGTGATCGGTTCACCGGCGTTCGAACATGCGAGGGTGGAACTGCAGGGCGGTGCGGTGCTGACCGTGAACGCGGCCAACAACTCACGCGAGAACGTCTACGTGCAGTCGCTGAAGATCAATGGCAAGCCGTGGACGAAGACCTGGGTGCCGCACGAGCTGATCGCCAAGGGCGCGACGCTGGACTTCGTGATGGGGCCGCAGCCGTCGCGCTGGGGCAGCGGCGTGGACGATGTGCCGCGCTCGCTGACCGCGCGGGGCCAGCGCCCGCAGCTGCTGCACGACCTGCTCGGCAGTGGCGCCAAGGCGACGCTGGCCGATGGTCGCGCCCTGCCAGCGCTGGTCGACGACGATGCCGCCACGACCGTCGGCCTGGGCGGCGGCGCAACCATCGCACTGACCGGCCTGGGCGACGGCGTGCCGACCATGTACACGCTCACCAGCGGTGACGGCCGCATCCAGGGCGGCGAATGGACGCTGGAAGCGCGCAGCGGCAACGGCCGCTGGATCGTGCTCGACCAGCGCAGCGGCGAAGCCTTCGAGTCTGCCCGCCAGACCCGACCGTTCCGCATCGCCAAACCCGGTCGTTACAGCGAGTATCGGCTGCGCCTGGCCGCACCGGGCCGGTTGCCGCTGGCGGAGATCGAACTGTTGGCGCCCAGCGCCGTACAATGAGCCCCATGCGCTACCGTCTGCTGCCTCTGGCCCTTGTTGCCCTTTCCTTCTCCAGCTTCGGCCAGACCCAGGCCTTTGATGCGCAGCTGACCCGCGACGGCGTGACGCTGAACTACCAGGACGCCCGTGGCGCCCTGGCCGCGCCGCAGCGAAAGCGGGTGATCGATACGTTCTACTTCGCCTACCTGCGCGAACGTGCGGACTTCCACCCGGCCGCGCCGTCGATGGTGCGCATCGTGATCGACCCGGCCTACACCGGGATCGCCTTCGTCGGTGACAAGGACCAGGCCGCAACGATCACCATCAACCCGGGTTGGCTGGCGCAGCACCCCAACGACATCGACCTGGTCACCCATGAGGCCATGCACATCGTGCAGGGCTATCCGGGCTATGGCGACGCACGGGTGCCGGGTTGGCTGGTGGAGGGCATCGCCGACTACGCACGCGACCGCTACGGCATGGACAATGCCGCCGCGGGCTGGGCACTGCCGGGCAAGGTCGAGAAGGGGCAGAACTTCGACAGCGGCTACCGTGTCACCGGTGCGTTCCTGAAATGGGCCGACGCCGAACATCCAGGCCTGGTGCTGGCACTGGACAAGGCCCTGCGCGACGGCCGCTATGCACCGGCGCTGTGGCAGAAGCACACCGGCAAGGCACTGCCGGCGCTGTGGGCGCAGTACGCCAAGCCGCGTTCCGACGCTCCGCCGCCGGCCCCTGCACGCCGCGGCAAGCGGCGCTGACTGGGCGATCAACTGGGTATAGCCGCGACTGGGTAGAGTCGACTGGGTAGAGTCGACTGTTAGTCGACTGACTTTCGTACAGCCCCCGAAAACCCGCGCTTCGCGCGATAGTCGACCAACGGTCGACTCTACCTCGCTGGCGTCTACGCCTCAGCGCGACTGCACGAAACCGGCGTACAGCGCGAACAGCTGCTGGAAGTACCGCCGCGTCACTCGATTGCGCATGACACCCTCGCCGATGGGAAGTTGGTCGGGCCCAGGGTGGGAAGGCCGGTCCGGTCCCTTCCCACGGCCGGGCCGCGTGGGCGTATTGGGCCGCAGCGGCGTTGCAGGGAAATGACCGGGCGGCGTAGCGCGTGTGGCAGGTTTGGCGGCCGTTGCGGCAAATGAAAACACCGGGCAATGCCCGGTGTTTTCATTTACGCCGCCGTCCAACCGCGCCAGCGCCATCCTTGTTCCGACCAGGAGCCCCTTCTTGTTGAAGGGGCGCGCCGAAGGCGGGGGTAGAGGAAGAATGCGTGGGCAGCGGAAGTGGGAAAGAAGGCTTATGCCTTCTTTTCCGCTTCCAGCTGCTTCCTGATCTGCGCATCGACCGCCGCAATGGCGGTCATGTTCAGGATCCGGCGCGAGGTCGCGCTGGTGGTCAGGATGTGCACCGGCTTGTTCACGCCCATCAGGATCGGGCCGATCGCCACGCCGTCGGTGAACACCCGCACCAGGTTGTAGGCGATGTTGGCCGCTTCCAGGTTCGGCAGCACGAACAGGTTGGCGCGGCCCTGCAGGGTCGAGCCCGGCAGCAGCTTCTGGCGCAGCGCTTCATCCCATGCGGTGTCGCCCTGCATTTCGCCATCCACGTTCAGGCGCGGGTTGCGCTTGAGCAGCAGCTCGCGCACCTGGCGCATCTTCAGCGCATCCTTCGAATCATGGCTGCCAAAGTTGGAGTGCGACAGCAGCGCCACCTTCGGCTCGATGCCGAACAGCTTCATGCGATAGGCCGCCTGCAGGGTCGCCTCGCACAGCTGCTCGGCGGTCGGATCTTCCTGCACGTGGGTATCGACGAAGAAGAACACGCCCTGCTGGTTGATCACGCCGGTCATCGCCGAGGTCGAGGTGACCTTCGGCTCCAGCGGCAGCACGCTGCGCACGTAGCCCAGCTTCTTGTGGAAGCGGCCGACGATGCCGGTCAGCATCGCATCGGCTTCGCCACGGGCGACCATCACCGCTGCGATCAGGGTCGGGCGCGAACGCATCAGGTTCTTCGCCGCGGCCACGGTCACGCCACGACGGCCGGTCAGGCCGTGGTAGTACTGCCAGTATTCGTTGAAGCGCGGGTCGTCGTTGATGTTGGTGACTTCAACGTTCTCGCCGATCTTCAGGCGCAGGCCGAGGCGCTCGATGCGCGACTCGATCACTTCCGGGCGGCCGATCAGGATCGGATGCGCCAGGCCGTCATCGACCACGTTCTGCACTGCCTGCAGCACCACTTCCTCTTCGCCCTCGGCGTACACCACGCGCTGCTTGTCGCTGCGCGCGCGGTCGTACACCGGCTTCATCATCAGGCTGGTGCGGTAGACGAACTGGGCCAGCTTGTCGCGGTAGGCGCCCATGTCCTCGATTGGGCGCGAGGCCACGCCCGAATCCATCGCGGCCTGGGCCACGGCGGCCGACAGTTCCACCAGCAGGCGGCGGTCGAACGGGCGCGGGATCAGGTATTCACGGCCGAAGCTCGGGGTCTCGCCGCCGTAGGCCGAACCCATGTCGGTGGCTGCACGGCGTGCCAGTGCAGCGATGGCACGCACGCAGGCGATCTTCATTTCCTCGTTGATCGCGGTGGCGCCCACGTCCAGCGCACCACGGAACAGGTACGGGAAGCACAGCACGTTGTTGACCTGGTTCGGGTAGTCCGAACGGCCGGTGCCGATGATCGCGTCCGGACGCGCAGCGCGCGCCACCTCCGGCATGATTTCCGGGGTCGGGTTGGCCAGCGCGAAGATCACCGGATCCGGCGCCATGGTCTTGACCATGTCGGCGGTCAGGATGCCCGGTGCCGACAGGCCCAGGAAAATGTCCGCGCCGTCGACGATCTCGGCCAGGGTGCGCTTGTCGGTGTCACGCGCATAGCGCTGCTTTTCCGGGTCCAGGTCGGTACGACCGGTGTGGATCACGCCCTCGCGATCGAAGGCCAGGATGTTCTCCGGCTTCAGGCCCAGCTGCACCAGCATGTTCACGCAGGAAATGCCGGCCGCGCCCATGCCCGTGGTCGCCAGCTTCACTTCCTCGATCTTCTTGCCGGTGATCGCCATCGCGTTGAGCACGGCCGCGCCGACGATGATCGCCGTGCCGTGCTGGTCGTCATGGAACACCGGGATCTTCATGCGCTCGCGCAGCTTGCGCTCGACCACGAAGCATTCCGGCGCCTTGATGTCCTCCAGGTTGATGCCGCCGAAGGTCGGTTCCAGCGAGGCGATGATGTCGACCAGCTTGTCCGGGTCGGTCTCATCCACTTCGATGTCGAACACATCGATGCCGGCGAACTTCTGGAACAGCACGCCCTTGCCTTCCATCACCGGCTTGCCGGCCAGCGCGCCGATGTTGCCCAGGCCCAGCACTGCGGTGCCGTTGGAGATCACCGCCACCAGGTTGCCGCGGGCGGTCAGCTCGCTGGCCTGCTGCGGGTCGGCCTTGATCGCTTCACAGGCGTACGCCACGCCCGGCGAATACGCCAGCGACAGGTCGCGCTGGGTCAGCATGGGCTTGGTAGCGGAAACCTTGATCTTTCCCGGCGGGGACATCCGGTGGTAATCGAGGGCGGCCTGTTTGAAATCTTCGTTGGACATCGATGTGGGTTACATGAATGGGCAGAAGGGACAGGGGATGATACCCCCGTTGGAGCGTCCGGACCTGTCGCTATCCTGTCGCAAGCATGCTGCGACCGCACAATTCCGTGCCGTATGCGACGGTACCGCGATACCAGCTTCGGCGCTGCCCATGACAGCCATGGGACGCCCTGAAACGCCGCGGGGCCGTACCACTGACGTGATCGGCCCCGCGGTACCACACACCTGGATCAGCCCTTGGCCGGCAGCGCCTCGGGCAGCGCATCGACCGGCGGCGGCAGTTCGCTCTCGCGGCCATCCAGCGCCAGCTGCAGGCGGTTGCGGTCCAGCGCGCCTTCCCAGCGCGAGACCACCACGGTGGCCACCGCATTGCCGATGAAATTGGTCAGCGAGCGGCATTCGCTCATGAACCGGTCCACGCCCAGGATCAGCGCCATGCCAGCCACCGGCACCTCCGGCACCACGGCCAGGGTGGCGGCCAGGGTGATGAAACCGGCGCCGGTGACACCGGCCGCGCCCTTGGAGCTGAGCATGGCGACCAGCAGCAGGGCGATCTGGTGGCCCAGGGTCAGTTCGGTGTTGGTGGCCTGGGCGATGAACAGTGCCGCCAGGGTCATGTAGATGTTGGTGCCGTCCAGGTTGAACGAGTAGCCGGTCGGGACCACCAGGCCCACCACCGACTTGCTGCAGCCGGCGCGTTCCATCTTCTCCATCAGCGACGGCAGCGCCGACTCCGACGAGGAGGTGCCGAGCACCAGCAGCAGTTCGGCCTTCAGGTAGCGCGCCAGCTTGAACACCGAGAAGCCGCACAGGCGGCAGACCACACCGAGGATCACCGCGACGAACAGGAACGCGGTGAGGTAGAACGAGCCCACCAGCCAGGCCAGGTTGATCAGCGAGCCGACGCCGTACTTGCCGATGGTGAAGGCGATCGCACCGAAGGCACCGATCGGGGCGGCCTTCATCAGGATGTGCACCAGCTTGAACACCGGGGCGACCAGCGCCTCCAGGAAGGTCAGCACCGGCTTGCCCTTGTCGCCCACCATCGCCAGCGCGATGCCGAACAGCACGGCCACGAACAGCACCTGCAGGATGTTGCCATCGACAAAAGCGCTGAGCAGCGTCTTCGGGATGATGTCCATCAGGAAGCCGACCAGGGTCAGGTCATGCGACTTCTCGACGTAGCTGTGCACTGCGGTCTGGTCCAGCTCGGCCGGATTGATGTTCATGCCGGCGCCGGGCTGCACCACGTGCGCCACGATCATGCCGACAATCAGCGCCAGCGTGGAGAAGAACAGGAAGTACGCCATTGCCTTGGCGAACACCCGGCCCACCGTGCGCAGGTGGGTCATGCTGGCGATGCCGGTGACGATGGTGAGGAAGATCACCGGCGCGATGATCATCTTCACCAGGTTGATGAAGGCATCGCCGAGCGGCTTCATCTTCTCGCCGACCTGCGGTTCGTAGTGGCCGAGGATGGCACCCAGGACGATCGCCACGATCACCTGGAAGTACAGCTGGCGATAGATCGGCAACGGCTTTGCAGGCACCGGTGCTGCGGTCGGGATGTGCATGGCGGACTCCGGAAGGGGCGTTTTCAGGCACGTACGGCCCCGGGACTGCACGGGAGCCGTTACCGTGGAAACTGACCGCAGGCCCTGTACTGCACGCACAGGGGGTGCGACCAATGGACGCCTTTGTACGCGCCAGGCACGCCGGCGCAGATAACCTATTGGTACTAGCCCCCCGGTTCAGGTGGCACAGGTGCCTACACTGGCGCCGCACCGCCCAGAAACGGGAAGGCCGGTGGCCCGGGCTGAACGGCTGGGCATGTCCCTGCGAAAGTTTCGGCCCCTGCGGCCGTTGATGTCCTGTCCACACGCAATCTGAGAGAGCCGCACCCAACATGCGCCCGAATCCCACCTTGCTGGCCCTGTCGCTGGCCGCCCTACCCGCCCTCGCTTCGGCTGCGGATTTCGACAACTGGCCGACCAAGTACACCTTCGGCGACGGCACCGAGTTGGCCGCTACCGCCAACATCGCCTACGACTACAACGACTTTTCCTCGGCCAGTGGCCTCGAGGACGACGACGCCGTGCGCCGCAAGGAATTCGGTGCGACGCTGAAGAAGAAGGGCGTGTACGACGCGATGGTCTACTACGACTTCCAGGCCGACACCTGGCTGGACGTGTTCGTGCGATTCGAGAGCAAGGCCTTCTTCGGCCGTGACGTCGGCCGCTTCCGCTTCGGCTACATGAAGACCCCGGTCGGCCTGGATGCGAACACCTCTTCGCGTGCCGGCAGCTTCCTGGAAACCTCGCTGCCGGTGCAGGCCTTCTACGAAGGCCGCCGTACCGGTGTGGAATGGGTGCTGGAGCGCCCGCAGTACCTGCTGCAGGCAGGCGCCTATGGCGGCAAGGACCTGCAGGGCGACAACCCCGGCACCACCCAGGCGGTGCGTGCGGTGTGGACGCCGGTGAAGGCACCGGGTGACGTTATCCACCTGGGCCTGGCCTATTCGCAGGAGAACCCACGCGGCTACAGCGATGGCCGCGACGTGCACCACGAGGCCAGCGCCCGCCTGCGCGCGCGCCCGGAAGCCGGCCTGACCGACATCCGCTACGTCGATTCCGGCGCGCTGGTCACCGCCGACCAGATCCGCCGCACCGGCCTGGAAGGCATCTGGATCCGCGGCCCGTTCTCGCTGCAGGCCGAAGCGCTGCGCGCCACGGTCACCCGCCATGACGGCAAGCCCGACTTCACCGGCAGCGGCCAGTACGCGATGGCCAGCTGGGTGCTGACCGGCGAATCGCGGCCGTACAACGCCGGTGCGGTGGCCAACATCAAGCCGGCGCACAACTACGGTGCGGTCGAACTGGTGGCGCGTTACAGCCGCCTGGACCTCGACGATGGTGACATCCTGGGTGGCCGCCAGCACGACCTGACGTTGGGTGCGAACTGGTACCTGACCAGCCACTTCAAGTTCCAGGCCAACTACGTGAAGGTCGACGCCAGCCGTCGTGGCGTGCACAGCACGCCGGAGATCTTCGAACTGCGCGCGCAGATGCACTTCTGACCCCTTCCACGTCAGACCCCGGCGGGCGTGCACGCCACGCCCGCCGGCCCTGCGTAGACTGCCGCCATGTACTGGCTCAGCCGCCACCGGATGCTGTTGCTGACGATCCTGGTGATGGTCGGTGGCACCGTGCTGTGCGCGGTCGCCGCTGGCCATTACGCCTGGCGGCGCGCGCTCGGCGACGAAAGCAGCCAGGTGCAACGCCAGCTGCAGCTGTATGGCCAGGGCCTGCAACAGCGCATCGACCGCTTCGGCACCTTGCCGCAGGTCATGGCGCTGGATCCGGATCTGCTGCACGCACTGCGTGTGCCGCCCTCGCCCGGCGAACGGCAGCGACTGAACCTGAAGCTGCAACGTGCCAATGAAGTCACCCGGGCCTCGACCCTGACCCTGGTCGGCCACGATGGTGTGGCGGTGGCGGCCAGCAACTGGGACCAACCGACCAGCAACGTCGGCGAGAACTACAGCTACCGCCCCTACTACCGCCAGGCGCTGGCGCAGGGCCGTGGCCGCTTCTACGGCATCGGCATGACTACCGGCGTGCCCGGCTATTACCTTTCGCAGGCCATCGAGGATGACGGCAAGCGGCTCGGCGTGGTGGTGATCAAGGTCGAGCTGTCCGCGCTGGAACAGGAATGGTTGAGCAGCCCGGACGTGGTGCTGGCCAGCGACGACCATGACGTCGTGTTCCTGTCCAACCGGGACAGCTGGCGCTACCGGCTGCTGCGTCCGCTGCGTGCCGGTGAGCGCCGCGAAATGCTCGATGCACGTCAGTACGCCGACCGTGCCCTGCAGCCCTTGCGTGCACGTACCGAAGACGTGCTGTCCGATGGCGGCCGCATGGTGCGGCTGCTGGATCCTGCGCTGCCGCAGCCGATGCTGTGGCAAAGCCTGGCGCTGCCCGCCGAGGGCTGGAACCTGCACCTGCTGCACGACGCCGGCGCCGCTACTGCTGCCGGTCGCGCGGCCGCCCTGACCGGCGGTGCCGCGTGGCTGGCCTTGGGCTTCCTGGTGCTGTTCGTGCAGCAGCGCAGGCGCTTGGCCAAGCATCGCCTGCGCAGCCGCCGCGAACTGGAAACCCTGCTCAAGCAGCACGCACAGGAGCTGCGCACCGCACAGGATGGCCTGCTGCAGGCCGCCACCGACGCCGACAGTGGTCTCAGCCGCAGCCTCGAACACCTGCCGCAGGGTGTGGTGGTGATCGACCGCGACCTGCGCCTGGTCGCGTGGAATTCGCGCTATCTGGAACTGTTCCGGTTCCCGGCAGACCTGGTGCGCGTGGGCCGGCCGATCGAGGAACTGTTCCGTTTCAATGCCCGTCGTGGCCTGCTCGGTCCCGGCCCGGTGGACGAGGCCATCGAGCGCCGCCTGAACCACCTGCGCAGTGGCCGCCCGCACATGCGCGAGAGCGAAAAGGACGACGGCACGGTGCTGGAGATCCGCGGCAATCCCCTGCCTGATGGCGGCTTCGTCACCAGCTACGCCGACATCACCAGCTACAAGAATGCCGCGCGCGAACTGCGCTCGCTGGCCGATGCGCTGGAACACCGCATCGCCGAACGCACCCGTGACCTGGACGAGGCGCGGCGCGAGGCCGAGCAGGCCAACCGCTACAAGACCCGCTTCGTCGCCTCGGCGGTGCACGACCTGCTGCAGCCGCTCAACGCTGCGCGCATGTTCGTCTCGGTGCTGCGCGGCAAGCTGGGCGACCCGGTGCAGCAGCAGACTGCCGATCATATCGATGCCGCGCTGGCGGCGCAGGATGCGATCCTCAACAGCCTGCTGGATATAGCGCGGCTGGAATCAGGATCGCTGCAGGTCCGCGTGCGCACGTTTGCACTTTCTCCGCTGCTGGAGACCCTGGCGCGCGAGTTCGGCATCGCCGCCCAGACCCGTGGCCTGCAGCTTGACTGGGTGGATACCCGCGCAGTGGTGGTCAGCGACGAAGCCCTGCTGCGGCGGATCCTGCAGAATTTTCTGTCCAACGCGTTGCGCTACACCCCACGTGGGCGCCTCCTGATCGGCTGCCGGCGTGCAGGCGATCAACTGCGCATCGAAGTGCATGACCAGGGCCCGGGCATTCCGGAAAGCCTGCAGGGTGAGATTTTCGAGGAGTTCCGCCGGCTGAACGACGGCGTGGAACAGGAACGTGGCGCCGGCCTGGGCCTGGCCATCGTCGAACGCATCGGCCGCCTGCTCGGCCACCGCATCAGCCTGCGCTCTACACTGGGCAAGGGCAGCGTCTTCGCCGTGAGCGTAGCACTCGGGCGCGCCGACGATGTGATCGCACCTGCCGCAGCGCCGGTCATCGCGAGCGAACCCTCCGACGACAGCCCACTGCGAAAGTGCCGGGTGTGGAGCATCGACGATGATCCCCACGTCTGTGCGGCGACCCGTGCGCTGCTGGAGCGCTGGGGTTGCCAGGTGGAACTTGCCGACGGTCCGCAGGGTGCACTGGAAATCGCCAGTGCATTGAACGTGCCGCAGTTGCTGCTGCTGGACGTGCGCATGGGGCAATGGCACGGACCGGACCTGTATGAAGCGCTGTGCACGCTGTGGAAGGCGCGGCCGCCGGTGATCCTGGTGACCGCCGAGCGTGATGAGGCACTGAAGGCGCATGCCGCCGAGAACGGCTGGGGCTTCCTGCTCAAGCCGGTGCGACCGCCCGCGTTGCGGGCATTGATGACGCAGATGTTGTTGCGGCATCGGGGGTAATACCGCTTTACCATGTGGGGCACCGCCGTGCCGGTGCGCGGGCAGGGTCGCTCCCGGCTGATCCCGTACCGAATGCCTACGCCCCTTCGCGTGAGATCCGCAAAGTGAGAAGGAGCGAGACGGGCGACGTAGATGCGTAAAGCATGGACAAATTCCGAGCAAAGACAAGCAGTCTCCTGACAGACCGGCGCTACTGAAGCATGGAATATCTTGTTCCCCGGCCGATCGGCCGACCACACCGTAGGGGAAGAATGGACAAGCATTCACTGGGTAGCGTTGTTCTTGCAGCTGGCCTAGCACTGGCAACCGGCGAAGCAAATGCGGAGAGTGAAACGACCTTCAATGGTGTCAGATATCGCTGCACAAACAGCTGTGTCGTCAATGTTGACACTGCTGGAGCCTGGAAAGTCACCGACTTGGACCGGCCAGAGTTCTGTAGACACTCAGTTGCCGCTCTGCGCGTAGCGCCTTTCAAACTCTACCGGTGACAGTCCGCCAGCGGAACCATGCCGGCGGATCGGGTTGTAGAACATCTCGATGTAGT
>NZ_JAXBRE020000006.1:212469-230757 GCF_047520985.2 Stenotrophomonas sp. BR163 | reverse complement strand
GGTGTCAGCCGCATGGATGCGGCTGCCAAGCTTACAGGGACGTACTTGCAGCGTCCCCGCACTCCGACACCGCCCCGCCATCCCACGGAAAGCCCGCTTTTGCTTTTGCTTTTGCTTTTGCTATTGAGGTTGCCGGCCAGCGGCCGGCACTACCACGGGTGCAGGGCGCAGCCCTGCCGACACCCTTCAATGGCGGCGGCGCTTGCGGTCCACGTACAGGGTCTTGGCGATGCTCAGCACGATGCCAACGGCGATACCCACCACGCAGCCCAGCAGCAGGTTGTCGGCCCCCAGGCCCACACCGACGCCGACCACGGTGGCGATCACCATCTCGGCGGTGTGGGAAATCGGTTCGGGCTTCGGGGCGGACATGCGGGCTCCAGCGTCAGTTCGGTTCTTCGGAATGGGCCGGTAGCCCGGAAACGACGAAGCCGGGTTGCCCCGGCCTCGTCTGGTGTCACGCGCAGCGGGCCGTCAGTGCGATTCGGCCGGGCCCGCGATCGGCGGCAGCGGACGGGCGTCGCCGCCCTTGTCGTTGCCCCCATCCTTGTTCGACTTGCTCCAGCCGGCCGGCGGCGGCGGATCGCGGCCTTCCATGATGGCGTCGATCTGCGGCGCGTCGATCGTCTCGTACTGCAGCAGCAGCTGGGACATCGCGTGCAGCTTGTCCAGGTTGGCCGTCATCAGCTCGGTGGTGCGCGCGTAGGCTTCGTCGAGGATCTTGCGCACTTCCTCATCGATGCGACGCGCGGTGTCGTTGGACACGCTCTTGTGCTGGGTGACCGATCGGCCCAGGAAGACCTCGTCATCCTCTTCGCCATAGGCGATCGGGCCGAGCTGGTCGGACAGGCCCCACTTGGTGACCATGTTGCGGGCCATCTTGGTGGCGCGTTCGATGTCGTTGGAAGCGCCCGTGGTGACCTTGTCGGCACCGAAGATCAGCTCCTCGGCCACACGACCACCGTACAGCGAGCACAGCTGCGACTTGATCGCCACGCGGTTCATCGAATACTTGTCGCCTTCCGGCAGGTACATGGTCACGCCCAGCGCACGGCCGCGCGGGATGATCGTGACCTTGTAGACCGGGTCGTGCTCGGGCACCAGGCGGCCGACGATGGCGTGGCCGGCTTCGTGGTAGGCGGTCAGGGTCTTCTCTTCTTCGCTCATGGCCATTGAGCGGCGCTCGGCACCCATCAGGATCTTGTCGCGGGCACGGTCGAAGTGGTCCATGCGGACTTCCTTCTCGTTGCCACGCGCAGCGAACAAGGCGGCCTCGTTGCAGAGGTTGGCCAGGTCGGCGCCGGAGAAGCCCGGGGTACCGCGCGCGATCACCATCGGCTCGACGTCGTCGGCCAGCGGCAGCTTGCGCATGTGGACCTTCAGGATGTGCTCGCGGCCCTTCACGTCCGGCAGGCCGACCACGACCTGGCGGTCGAAACGGCCCGGGCGCAGCAGCGCCGGGTCCAGCACGTCCGGACGGTTGGTCGCGGCGATCACGATCACGCCTTCGCCGCCTTCAAAACCGTCCATCTCGACCAGCAGCTGGTTCAGGGTCTGCTCGCGCTCGTCGTGGCCGCCGCCCAGGCCGGCGCCACGGTGGCGACCGACGGCGTCGATTTCGTCGATGAAGATGATGCACGGAGCATGCTTCTTGGCCTGCTCGAACATGTCACGCACGCGGCTGGCGCCGACGCCGACGAACATTTCCACGAAGTCCGAACCGGAGATCGAGAAGAACGGCACCTTGGCTTCGCCGGCAATGGCCTTGGCCAGCAGCGTCTTGCCGGTACCCGGCGGCCCGACCATCAGCACGCCGCGCGGAATCTTGCCACCGAGCTTGGTGAACTTGGACGGGTCGCGCAGGAAGTCGACCAGCTCGCCCACTTCTTCCTTGGCCTCATCGCAGCCGGCGACGTCGGCGAAGGTGACCTTGATCTGGTCTTCGCCCTGCAGCTTGGCGCGCGACTTGCCGAAGGACATCGCGCCCTTGGCACCGCCGCCCCCGCCCTGCATCTGCCGCATGATGAACAACCAGAAGCCGATGATCAGGATGACCGGCAGGAAATTCATCAGGATCGCGCCCAGGGAGATGCCGCTGGACGGCTCCTCCTGCACGATCTCCACGTTCTTGGTGCGCAGCACGTTGATCAGGTCGCGATCGAACGGTGCGGTGATGGTGGATGTCTGCCCGCCGCGGGTGGTGTAGGTCAGCTGGCTGGTGCCACCGCGCATGTCGCCGCCGAAGGCGACCTTCTGCACGTTGCCGCTGTCCACCTGGTCCAGGAACTGCGAGTACGACGCACCCTGCGCGCCGGCTCCGGAGGACTTCGGCGAGAAGCTCTGGAAGACCACCATCAGCACGACGGCGACGACCACCCATAGCAGGAGGTTCTTGGTCAAGTCGTTCATCCTCATTGGCTCCGGTGTTCCTCTCAGTGCTGGCGTTGCGTGGGGGTCGAACTTGCGTACATTGCGAGCTTACTTCATGTGGGCGCGTTTTCCCTGACCCAAGGCATACACCTCGGGAGAGCGCTTGCGCGAGGCTTCCGGCTTGCGGATGGAGACCTTGTCGTACCGGCGGCGCATGTCGCGCACGTAGTCGTCAAAGCCTTCACCCTGGAACAGCTTGATCAGGAACGCCCCACCGGTCTTGAGGTGGTTGTCGGCAAAATCCAGGGCCAGCTCCGCCAGGTGCATCATCCGCGGCTGGTCGACCGCGCCCACACCACTCTTATTGGGGGCCATGTCCGACAGCACAAGGTCTACCGGCTGGTCCCCGAGCATGGCTTCAAACTGCGATAGGACGGCTTCTTCCCTGAAGTCACCATGAAGGAACTCCACGCCGGCCAGCGGCGGCATGTCCAGGATATCCAGGGCCAGCACCCGGCCGGTATCGCCGATCTGTCTCCGCACCTGTTGAGACCAGCCGCCCGGGGCCGCGCCGAGGTCGACCACCACCATGTGCGGCTTCAGCAACCGGTCACGTTCCAGCAGCTCTTCGAGCTTGTAGGCGGCACGCGAGCGCATGCCTTCGGCCTGCGCCTTCTTCACGAAGGGGTCGGAGAAGTGTTCCTTGAGCCAGCGCTGGCTGCTTTTGCTGCGGGTAGCCATTGAAAATAGGGGCTGATGGGGTCCTCATGATACCCTGATCGCCCCATTCAACCGTCTTTTCCTGCATGTCCATCGCCCTGACCGCCTCCCAGACCCGTTTCCTGCGCGGCCAAGCCCACGACCTGAAGGCCCTGCTGCAGACCGGCGGCAAGGGTGTGACCCCGGCCTTCATTGCTGAGCTGAACGAAGTGCTGGAGCGCCACGAGCTGGTCAAGGTGAAGGTCGCTGCCGAAGACCGCGAGGCCCGTGACGTGATGATCGGCGAGATCGTCGAAGCCACCGAAAGCGCGCTGGTGCAGCGCATCGGCCACGTCGCCGTGCTGTACCGCCCGAGCAGGGAACAGCGCCAGATCGTGCTGCCGCGCGGCTGATCGCCCTACCGTCATGCAGCTGAACCACGAACCGCCCGACTACGCCTACAGCCTGCGCGCCGCCGATGGCCGCTCGGCCAAGGTCAATGACCAGGTGCTGGACGGCAGCTTCTTCCTGACCCCGGACCAGCTGGTCGCGCATTGGCCGGTGGCGAGTGCCGCTGCGTTGCAGCTGGCGGACCTCGAGCCGATCCTGGCGCTGAATCCGGCGCTGATCGTGCTGGGTACCGGTGACCGCCAGGTGTTCCCGCCGGCGGTGGTAATGGCCGCCTGCCTGTCCCGCGGCATCGGCCTGGAAGTGATGAACAATCCGGCTGCTGCACGCACCTTCAACATCCTGGCCGGCGAAGGCCGCAAGGTTGCGGCTGCTTTCATCCTGGAAGGCTGAGTTCTCGAGCCACCGGCGCCTCCGGCCGCTAGCGGCCTGAAGGCGCGCAGCGGAGTGCCGAGAACTCCTGGAGCCGGCCGATCAGGTGGCCGCCCTGCCCCCATCGGATATCCATGACCTTCCAGTCGCGGTCCTGCCGCTGCAGCAGGACCCGGTCGGTCCAGCGATAGTCGCCCACTGCCATGTCGACGCGGATCCAGGTCGCGTCACCCCTCGATTCGGGCATTCCCACCGCTACCGTGTCCGGTCGATCCGGCGCCAGCAGATACGGACTCTGGTCGAGCATGTGCGGTTTCTCATCGTGCGCGGCCAGCGCGGTACAGGCCCGCTCGTAAGCATGCTGCGCATCGACCGCTGAGCGCAGTGCATCGCCCAGCAGCGAAGAAATGGCCGTTTCGTTCGACGTCGGCGCCTGGATGGCGTCGTAGAGACGGGTGACCACGTCACGTGGATCGCTGGCGGCGGTCGCCAAAGGCGCGACGATGAGCAGCACGAAAAGGGCTGTTGGTCGAGACATGCGGCACCGGATCGGGGGGGGCTGGTTCCGTTGAAGCATGCCGCTTCCCTGGCTTGCCGGGAAGCTTGAGATGCGCCACTGAAGATCGCAGATGGCCACTCGCGGCGGCCAGCGTACAGCGAGTCGAGCATGGTTCGACTCTACAGGTCAGGAACGCCAGGCATGGCCCGGCATTCCCTGTTCCAACCGCGTCACCGTGCCGGCAGGTACTGCTGCGGATCGACCGGCTTGCCGTTGTAGCGAATCTCGAAGTGGACCATGTCGCGGTTCGCACCGGTGCGGCCCATTTCGGCGATCTGCTCGCCAGCCTTCACGCTCTGCCCTTCATTCACCAGGCGCTTGCGGTTGTGACCATAGGCGGACAGCCACTGGTCGCTGTGCTTGATGATGATCAGTTCGCCGTAGCCGACCAGGCCGGCACCGGAGTACACCACCACACCGTTGGCGGTTGCCTTGACCGGCTGGCCGCTGGTGCCGGCGATGTCCACGCCCTGCTTGGTCGCGTCACCGGCCACGTAGCGGCCGACGATCGCGCCATCGGCTGGCCAGCGCCAGGCGATGTTGCTCTTGACCGGCCCGACCGGCGCCGGGGCCGGCGCGGTGCTGCCGCCACTGCTGCCAGCCGAACGCGGCGGGGTGACCACCGTGGTCGGCGCACGGCCGCTGGTGGCCCCCTGCGGATACAGGCGGATCACCTGGCCGGGGTAGATGGTCGACGGGTTGTCCAGACGATTCCAGGCAATCAGGTCGGCCGGGGTGATGTCATGGATGCGGGCCAGCGCATAGATGGTGTCGCCCTTGCGCACCACCACGGTCTGCCCAGGCTTGGGTACCGAGGTCTTCGGCGTGGTCACGCCACCAGCGTTGCCGCCGCCCGGGCGGACCACGGTGGCGGTACCGCAGGCGGCCAGTGTGGAAACCAGCAACGCCAGCGCGCCGATGCGCACTCCCTTGCTCAGACGATCAGGATTCATGCGAACTTCGACCTCCATACAAGCCAGGCGATCAGCACCACCACCAGCACGGTGGCGATCCAGCCCAGCGGTTCAATCCAGCGACGCAGCGCCGCTTCGGCACGCGCACCACCGATACGGATGACCGCGGCCAGCACGAACACGCGCTTGCCACGACCGATCAACATGCTCAACAGGTACTGCGGCATCGGTACGCCGACGATACCCGATGCCCACGTGAAGACCTTCATCGGGATCGGCATGAAGCCGCCCAGCACCAGGAAGGTGAACACCGCCCACGGTGATTCGGCCATCTTCGCCTGCACGGTGGTGATGCCCTGCTCGATCGCTGGAAGCATGCCCAGCGCCTCGAACACTGGCTTGATCGCCTCGAAAGCGTAATGACCCAGCGCGTAACCAACCAGCGCGCCGACCATCGAGCCCGCCAGGCTGAGGGTGGCGAACCACCAGCCACGCTTGGGCTGGGCCACGCACATCGGTGCCAGCATCACTTCCGGCATCACCGGGAAGATGATCGCTTCAAAGAAACTCAATACCGTCAGATAGGTCGGCGCGCGTTCGTGCGCCGCCCACTTCATCGCCCGCTCGTACAGCGGCCCGAAAATCTTCATGCAACCCTGCTCCGTGGATTAGTCGAGCATGCCAGACAGCAGCGGCACGAACGTGACCGGCGCCAGCACGCGTTGTTCGACGCTGCCATCGGGCTTGCGGTCCAGCTGCACCAGCGACTGTCCGCCCGGGCCACCCACCGGCGCCACCAGGCGCCCCCCTTCAGCCAGCTGCCCGACCAGTTCATCGACCAGTGCAGGCGCTGCGGCGGTGACCACGATGGCATCGAACGGACCGTGCTCGGCCCATCCGGCGCGACCGTCGTCATGCTTGGTGCGGATGTTCATGCCCAGTGCGCGGAAGCGCTTGCGTGCCTGCCGCAACAGGTCACCGATACGCTCCACGGTGTAGACCTCCAGGCCCAGCGCGCCCAGGATGGCGGCCTGGTAGCCCGAGCCGGTGCCGACTTCCAGCACGCGCTTCGGCGCGACCTGGAGCACTGCCTCGGTCATCCGGGCGACCACCCAGGGCTGCGAGATGGTCTGGCCATGGCCGATCGGCAGCGCGGTGTCCTCATAGGCACGCGAGGCCAGTGCTTCATCGATGAACAGGTGGCGCGGCACTACCCGGATTGCGTTCAAGGTGGACTCGTCGACGATGCCAGCTTCGCGCAGGCGATCGACCAGACGGTCACGCACGCGCTGCGAGGTCATGCCGATGCCGACAGCTTCCGGCTGCAGTCGCAGGCGTGGACTCATGCCGGCCGGTCCAGCGCGGCGCTGAGGCCACCCACCCAGCTGGCCACTTTCTCCAGCGCCTGGTAGCGGGTCAGGTCCACCTGGATCGGGGTGATCGAGATGTGGCCAGTACGCACCGCGTGGAAGTCGGTGCCCGGGCCGGAGTCCTGCTCGCGCCCGGCAGGGCCGATCCAGTACACGTCGTTGCCGCGCGGATCCTTCTGCGCGATGCAGCCTTCGGCACGATGGCGGTTGCCAAGGCGGGTGACCTCGAAGCCCTGGACCTCGCTCCACGGCAGATCCGGCACGTTGACGTTGAGGATGGTGTCGGCCGGCAGCGGATCGGCCTTGAGCCGGGCCACGATCTCCACTGCGGCACGCGCGGCGGTGTCGAAGTGCTTCGGATCGTGGTTGCGGGTGACCAGCGAGACCGCCACCGCCGGCAGGCCGAGGAAGCGACCTTCCATCGCCGCCGAGACGGTGCCGGAATAGATCACGTCGTCGCCGAGGTTGGCGGCGTTGTTGATGCCTGACACGACGATGTCCGGCTCGAATTCAAGCAGGCCGGTCAGCGCCAGGTGCACACAGTCGGTCGGAGTGCCAGCCACCGAGACGGTGTAATGGTCGATGCGCTTGAGCCGGATCGGCAGGTCCAGGGTCAGCGAGTTGCTGGCACCGGAGCGATCGCGGTCGGGCGCGACCACCGTGACTTCGTGTCCGGCCTCGCGCAGGACCGAAGCAAGCATCCGGATGCCTGCGGCGTCGACACCATCGTCATTACTGACCAGGATTCGCATCTTCGATTTAACCGCTTGATTTTCCAAGAATTCGATTCCGTCACCGTGCAGTGTGGGCGGGACCGTCGTACTCCCCTGCGGAAGCCGTCGACCCTGCAAGGGCATCGTCTATTGTGCCGCATGCGAGCCGCCGGTCCTACCCTGCCGGCGGTCACGACCGACATCGAACCGTCATAGGCAGACCCGCGCCGGCGGTTTACCCTGTGCGCATGTCGCACCCTGAAGACGAAGATCCGGCCGCGCTGTTCCGTGCGGCCATCGGTGAAGTGACGCCGCTGCGCAAGGATGCCGAACCGGCGCCTGCTGCGCCCCGGCCGAAGCCGCGCGCACGCATGGCCGAACGCGACGACGCCGAAGCCGCGGGGGAGTTCGCCCGGCTGCTGCGCGACAGTACGCCGCTGGAAGCGGGCGACGTGGCCAGCTACCGCCGCGACAACCTGCCACCGCGCCTGTTCCAGCGTCTCAAGCGCGGCCAGTATTCGGTGCAGGATGAGCTGGACCTGCACGGCGCCACCGCCGCGCAGGCGGAAATCCTGCTGCGCCAGTTCCTGCTGGAAGCGCATGCACACGAGTATGGCTGCGTGCGCATCATCCACGGCAAGGGCCTTCAATCCGATGGCGGTGCACCGGTGCTGAAGAACCTGGTCGATCGTCTGCTGCGGCTGCGCAACGACGTGCTGGCGTTTCATTCGGCGCCGGCCGGGCAAGGCGGCACCGGCGCGGTGCTGGTGCTGCTGGCACGGCGTTGAGAAACAGGGACGGAGGGAATCAAGTCGTTTGTGCCACAAACGACTTGATTCCCTCCGTCCCCTTTTTCTATCAGGCCTGCGCGGCGTCTTCGACGGGGCCGAGTTCGTGCAGCACGGCGGTGGCGTAGCAGCCCGGCGGCAACGCGAACGAGAGTTCCAGTACATCACTGGCCAACCACTGATGCTGCAGCAATGCCGGGCGCAGGCGCAGCGCGCGGCGCTCCTGCTTCAGCCGTGCGTCTTCCAGGCCAGCGCGCAGCGCCTTCGATTCCTCGTCGTCCAGCGCGGCCAGCTCCAGCTCACGTGCAGCGTCGGCGCTGCGCAGCTCGCCTTCGCCCCACAGCGGAGCGCTGGGATGGATGTCGAAACGCGCCAGGCGCTCGGCCAGCACGTCGGTGTAGGGTTCGGGGCCGAACACGCTGCGGCTGCCATCGAGCATCCACACTTCACCGTCCAGCGGTTGATCCCAGTTGCCCTGCTCCACGCGCGCGGCGAGCACACGATTGAACAGCGCCGAGCGGGCGGCTGACAGCAGCAGCGAACGCTGGTCCTTGCGCATGCGGCGGCCACCGAACATCGCCAATGCCGCCGGCACGTTGCCGCCGTCGCGGCCGAAGCGCTGCTCGCCAAACCAGTTCGGCAAGCCGCGCCCGGCGATCTGCTGCAGGCGCTCGCTGATCGCCGCAGCATCGCCCTGCACCTCGCGCAGCACCAGCCTGAAGCGGTTGCCGGCCAGTGCACCACGCTGCAGCTTGCGGTTGTGCCAGGTCGCTCCGAGCACTTCGATCTCGTCACTGGCCAGCTCGGCCAGGTCCGGCGCGATGCGCTTGGGCAGGTGCACGCTGAAACGCTGGGTGGTGACCGCATGGCGATCCTTCATGCCCGCGTAGCTCACCGCCATTTCCGGCAGGCCCGCCCACTTGGCCAGCAGCTTGGCCACATGCACGGTGTTGGCGCCGCGCTTGCGGATGTGCAGCAGCAGGTGCTCGCCTTCACCGGTGGCCTCGAACGCCGGCAGTTCATCCACCTGGAAATCGTCCGGCGTGGTGCGGATGCGCGCCGTCAACAGCGGCGCACCAAACGCCAACGGCAGCGGGATCATGCCGCCACCAGCAACACGACCGCCTGCGCGGCGATGCCTTCACTGCGGCCGGTGAAGCCCAGCTTCTCCGAGGTGGTGGCCTTGACGCTGACCGCGTCCAGCGGCAGCTGCAGCAACCCACCAATGCGCTCACGCATGGCCAGCGCATGCGGGCCAACCTTCGGCCGCTCGCAGATCACGGTGATGTCGGTGTTGCCAACACGCCAGCCACGCTCGCGCAGCAGGCTGTCGCAATGGCGCACGAAATCGCTGCTGTCGGCGCCCTTCCAGCGATCATCGCTCGGCGGGAAATGCTGGCCGATGTCGCCCAGTGCCAACGCACCGAGCATCGCATCGCACAAGGCGTGCAGGATCACGTCACCGTCGCTGTGCGCCAGCACGCCGCAGCTGTGCGGCACGTTCACCCCGCCGAGCATGATGTGATCGCCTTCACCGAAGGCATGGACGTCGTAGCCCTGGCCGATACGGACGGGCGGGAACGGTGCGGTGCTCATGGATGCAGCCCTTGCAGCAGGGCCGCGCAGGCAGTCAGCCGGCGCGGCGGGAAAGTACGAATTCGAACCGGTCCAGATCGGCCGGGGTGGTGACCTTGAAGTTGTCCTCGCTGCCTTCCACCAGCAGCGGGCGCTGGCCCTGGCGCTCCATGGCCATGGCCTCGTCGGTGACTTCAACACCGGCAGCGGCGGCGTCAGACAGCGCGCGGCTGAGCTGGTGGCGGCGGAACAGCTGTGGTGTCAGCGCACGCCACAGCCGCTCGCGCGGTTCGGTGCCATCGATGCCACCGTCGTCGCCCGCACGCTTGAGGGTGTCGCGCACCGGTGCGGCCAGGATCGCCCCGACCGGATCGGCACGCCCGACTTCAAGCAGGCGGCCAAGATCAGCCAGCGACAGGTTGGGTCGCGCGGCGTCGTGGACCAGCACGAATTCGTCGGCGCGCACCGAGTCCGGCAGTGCCTGCAGCCCGGCCAGCACCGAGGCGGCACGGGTCGCGCCACCGATGCAGGTCAGTACCGGTTTGCCGGCCCATTCGCTCCAGCCCGGCCAGTCGCCATCGTCCTGGCCGATCACCACCATTGCGCCGGCCACGGCCGGATGCGCCAGCAGCGCGTCCAGGGTATGGGCGAGCAGGATCTGCCCGCCCGCCTGCAGGTACTGCTTGGGCAGCGGCGCACCAAAGCGGGCGCCACGGCCGGCAGCCGGAACCACCACCCAGATCGCCGCGCTCATGGCACGTCCGCCGGGTGATCGCCGGCCTGGACAGTGACGCCTGCAGCGGGCTGCGCCGGACGGACCGGCGCATCCTCGACCACGCGGTAGAACTTCTCGCCGGGCTTGATCATGCCCAGCTCGCTGCGCGCGCGTTCCTCGATGGCGGACTGGCCTTCCTTGAGGTCCTTCACTTCGGCGGCCAGCGCGTCGTTGCGCTGCTGCAGGCCCTCATTGTCCCGTTCCTGGTTGGCGACCTGGGCTTCGAGCATCATCACTTCACCCGAATTGCCCGGACCGAACCAGAAGCGGTACTGCAGCCAGCCCAGCAACAGGGCCAGCACCAGCAGCATCCAGCGCCAGTCGCGCATCGGCTCAGCGCTTCAGCGAAACGAACGCGTCACGACCGGCGTAACGCGCGCCGGCGCCGAGGGCTTCCTCGATGCGCAGCAGCTGGTTGTACTTGGCCACGCGATCGCTGCGGCACAGCGAGCCGGTCTTGATCTGGGTGGCGGTGGTGGCCACGGCGATGTCGGCGATGGTGGTGTCTTCGGTTTCGCCCGACCGGTGCGAGACCACGGCGGCATAGCCGGCGCGGTCGGCCATGGCGATCGCTTCCAGGGTTTCGCTGAGCGTGCCGATCTGGTTGACCTTGATCAGGATCGCGTTGGCGGTGCCCGAGTCGATGCCTTCCTGGAAGATCTTCGGGTTGGTCACGAACAGGTCGTCGCCGACCAGCTGCACCTTCTTGCCGATGCGGTCGGTCAGCAGCTTCCAGCCCGCCCAGTCGTTCTCGGCCAGGCCGTCTTCGATCGTGATGATCGGGTACTGCGCGGCCCAGTCGGCGAGGAAGTCGACGAACTGTTCGGAGGTCAGGCGCTTGTTCTCGCCGACCAGGTTGTACTTGCTGTTCTCGAAGAACTCACTGGAGGCCACGTCCAGGCCCAGCAGCACGTCTTCACCGGCGGTGTAGCCAGCCTTGCCGATCGCTTCGAGGATGGTGTCCAGCGCTTCGACGTTGCTGCGGAAGTCCGGCGCGAAGCCGCCTTCGTCGCCCACCGCCGTGCTCAGGCCGTGGCCCTTCAGCACCGACTTCAGCGAATGGAATATTTCGGTACCAGCGCGCAATGCTTCGGAGAACGAGGTGAAGCCCACCGGCAGCACCATGAACTCCTGGAAGTCGACGTTGTTGTCGGCATGCGCACCGCCATTGATGATGTTCATCATCGGCACCGGCAGCGACGGCGCCACGCCGGTCCTGGCCGCCAGGTACTGCCACAGCGCCTGCTTGCTGGATGCGGCGGCGGCGTGCGCGGCGGCCATCGAAACACCCAGCAGCGCGTTGGCACCCAGCCGCCCCTTGTTCTCGGTGCCGTCCAGATCGATCAGGCGACGGTCGAGGCCGGCCTGGTCGGTGGCTTCAAAGCCCTTCAGCGCGGCGGCAATCGTGGTGTTGACGTTGTCCACGGCCTTGCGTACGCCCTTGCCCAGGTAACGGGTCTTGTCGCCGTCACGCAGCTCGACCGCTTCCTTGGTGCCGGTCGAGGCGCCGGAGGGAACCGCGGCACGACCGAACGAACCGTCCTCCAGGATGACTTCGGCTTCCAGCGTGGGATTGCCACGGCTGTCGAGGATTTCACGGGCGTGGATGCTGCGGATCGTACTCATGGTCGGGCCGGTTACCTGTCTGGAGAGGGGGCGACAAAACGAATGCCGCGTGATTATCCCCGGCTGCCCGCCACTTGCCAAATGGCGCAGGCGCCGTCAGGCCAGAGTGGCCCCGATCACCATCAGGATCAACGACACCAGTACCACCAGCAGGCCACCGGCAATGGCGGCCAATACGCCGCCGCGGCGGCAACGCCAGGCCATCACCATCGCCACCAGGCTGCCAACAAAGGACAGCACGAGCATGGTCAGTGCAGCCAGGATCCAGTACTGCATGGCCTGCATGCCATGGCTGCCATCCCCGGGCGAACCGAAACTGGCGGCGAAGACGAATACAGCTGCCATCAGGCCGGCCCAGGCAAGAACAGCCGGCGCCAGCGCGATCAGGCCCCAGGGCCGATCACGGGTTGCCAGGGTCGCATTCATCAGAACAGCCCGTAGAACAGGGCACCAAGCCACAGCGACAGCAGGACGATCGCCAACCCGGCGGCCACCTTGCCACGGTTCAGGCGCCAGGCCAGTACGGCGGCAGCGACGCACCCCACGGCGCCGACCAGCTCTGCCACCAGCAGCGCAATGAAGTACGCCCGAAGATCGGGCGCGCTGCTGCCATCACCCGGTGGCCGCACCGATGCAGCACCGATCAGCACCAGGCAGAACATGCCCACGGTGAACACCACGGACAGCCCCAGCGCGATCAGGCCCCACGGCCACTGTCTCCAGTGCCGGCGGTGACGCTGGGTTTCCAGCGCCACCCACGGGTCACGACTCACGCGAAGCGCGAGAAACCGTGCTTCTTGGTCACCGCGTCGAGTTCCATCAGGGTCTCGAGCAGGGCCTCCATCTGGTCCAGCGGCCACGCGTTGGGACCATCGGACAGCGCCTTGGACGGGTCCGGATGAGTCTCGGCGAACAGGCCGGAGATGCCCACCGCCACGGCGGCACGGGCCAGCACCGGCACGTGCTCACGCTGGCCACCGGAACTGGTGCCCTGCCCGCCCGGCAGCTGCACCGAATGGGTAGCGTCGAACACCACCGGGCAACCGGTCTCGCGCATCACCGCCAGCGAACGCATGTCGCTGACCAGGTTGTTGTAGCCGAAGCTGGCACCGCGCTCGCAGACCATGATCTGCTCGTTGCCGGTGGCCTTGGCCTTCTCCACGACCGGCTTCATGTCCCACGGCGCCAGGAACTGGCCCTTCTTGATGTTGACCGGCTTGCCGGCCGAGCACACCTTGCGGATGAAGTCGGTCTGGCGGACCAGGAACGCCGGGGTCTGCAGCACGTCCACCACCGAGGCCACTTCGTCCATCGGGGTGTATTCGTGGACGTCGGTCAGCACCGGCACGCCGATCTGCTTCTTCACTTCGGCCAGCACCTTCAGGCCCTCTTCCATGCCCGGGCCGCGGAAGGCGGTACCCGAAGTGCGGTTGGCCTTGTCGAAGCTGGACTTGAAGATGAAGTTGACGCCGAGCTTGTCGGTGACTTCCTTCAACTTGCCGGCGGTATCGAGCTGCAGCTGCATCGACTCGATCACGCAGGGGCCGGCGATCAGGAACAGGGGCTGGTCCAGCCCGATCTCGAATCCACACAGTTTCATGGCGTTTCCTTGTTGTCCGCAGCACCGGACAGGCCGGTGCGCTGGGGGTTGAAGCATGAAGGATGGGGGCCGAAGCCCCCATTCACAAGTCAGGCGCGCGCTTCGGAAAGCAGCTTGCCGCCGGCCTTGCGCTCGCGCGCGGCACGGATGAAACCGATGAACAGCGGATGGCCGTCACGCGGCGTGGACAGGAATTCCGGGTGCGCCTGGCAGGCCAGGAACCACGGGTGGGCGTCGCGCGGCAGCTCGACCACTTCCACCAGGGTGTCGTCCATCGACTTGCCGGCGATCACCAGGCCCGCATCTTCCAGCTGGGTGCGGTAGCGGTTGTTGAACTCGTAGCGGTGGCGGTGGCGCTCGGCGACCACGTCCTTGCCGTACAGCTCGCGGGCCAGCGTGCCCGGCTTCAGGCGCTGCTCCTGCAGGCCCAGGCGCATGGTGCCGCCGAGGTCGCTCTTGTCGTCACGCTTCTCGACATCGCCGCTGGCGGTGCGCCATTCGGTGATCAGGCCGATCACCGGGTTCGGCGACTGGCGATCGTTCTCGGTGCTGTTGGCACCTTCCAGGCCGACCACGTTGCGCGCGTAATCGACCACTGCCGCCTGCATGCCGTAGCAGATGCCGAAGTACGGCACCTGCTGCTCGCGGGCGAACTTCGAGGTCAGCACCTTGCCTTCAAAGCCGCGGTCACCGAAGCCACCCGGTACCAGGATGCCGTCGACATCGGCCAGTGCAGCCATGTCGGTGCCTTCCAGGTCCTGTGCTTCCAGCCACTTCAGGTTGACCTTGGTGCGCTGGCGCAGGCCACCGTGCTTCAGTGCCTCGCCGACCGACTTGTAGGCATCCTGGTGATCGACGTACTTGCCGACCACGGCGATGGTCACTTCGTCCAGCGGGTGCAGGGTCGCATCGACCGCGTCTTCCCACATCGACAGATCGACCGGACCGGCCTTGTCGGCCAGCTTCAGCTGGTTCACCACGATTTCGTCCAGGCCCTGTGCATGCAGGCCGGATGGGATGCGGTACAGCACGTCCACGTCCGGCACGCTGATCACTGCACGCTCGGAGACGTTGGTGAACTGGGCGATCTTGCGACGCTCCGAATCCGGCACCGCCTGTTCTGAACGGCACAACAGCACGTCCGGCTGGATGCCGATCGAGCGCAGTTCCTTCACCGAGTGCTGGGTCGGCTTGGTCTTCAGCTCACCGGCGGCACCGATGTACGGCACCAGGGTGAGGTGCATGAACAGCGCCTTCTCCGGGCCACGTTCGGTGCGCACCTGGCGGATCGCCTCCAGGAACGGCAGCGACTCGATGTCGCCCACGGTGCCGCCGATCTCGACCAGTGCCACGTCGTAACCTTCCGTGGCTTCATCGATGCAGCGGCGGATCTCGTCGGTGATGTGCGGGATGACCTGCACGGTCGCGCCCAGGTAGTCGCCACGGCGCTCCTTGCGGATCACGTTCTCGTAGATGCGGCCGGTGGTGACCGAGTTCTTGCGGCTCAGGCGGGTGCGCACGAAGCGCTCGTAGTGGCCCAGGTCGAGGTCGGTCTCGGCGCCGTCGTCGGTGACGTAGACCTCACCGTGCTGGAACGGGCTCATGGTGCCCGGGTCGACGTTGATGTACGGGTCCAGCTTCATCATCGTGACCTTCAGGCCACGGGCTTCGAGAATGGCGGCCAGTGACGCAGCGGCAATGCCTTTGCCGAGCGAGGACACCACGCCGCCGGTTACGAAAATCAAGGGAGTCATGGCTGCAAGCATCCTGTCTGGAAATGGAAAACGGCAGCACCACGCGCACCCGGAGGGCGGGCATGGAGCTTGAAGGGGGTTTTCCGGTTCGCTGGGGCAGCGAGGGAGGTGCTGGGCCGTGCGGCGGCAGGCGCCGGACGGGGACCACCCTGCGAGGTCGGGGCGGCCGTGCCGGTCAAATCGACCGTCACCTGCGACCCGCATTGCTGGCGACCACGCATGGTCGTGCCAGCCCATTCGCAAAGGGTGGACACGCACTTACTCCCGGAAAGCCATAGTTTACAGATTGATGGGCGCCAACCCAAGGGGCAGTTGCGGCCGTCACTCAAAAGAAACGCCCCGCTGGGCGGGGCGTCGGGGGGCGAATCCCTTGCGGCAAGGGCTTCGGAGGGCGGAAGAATTACTTCTTCTTCCGCGCCTCTTCTTCCTCTTCCTGCTGCGGGGCCGGCTGGCCCTGCGCCTTCATTTCGGCATTGGCCTGGGCGCGGCGCTTGGCCTTGGCATCGGCTTCGGCCTGGGCCTTGTCGGCCTGGCCACCCTGCTGCGGGGCCGGCTGGCCGGCGTTCTGCGCCACCACCAGCGGCACTGCAACGGCGGCAGCGGCCAGGATCGCAATGGTCAGCAACTTCTTCATGAGGTCCTCCTCGCGGTATGGCTTGGACGTTCAGACCCAACGGGGCCGCCGGCGTTCAGATTCCAGCGGCTGCCATTTTACCCCCTCCCCGCCGCCGAGGCTGAACCGCAGGCGTGCAAATTCCCTTGCCAGACCCCACACTTGCCCGTCGCTCCAAGCTTTCGAAGACAGATGAACGCCCGCTATAACGCCGCCGATATTGAAGTCCTGTCCGGCCTTGACCCGGTCAAGCGCCGTCCCGGCATGTATACCGACACCGCGCGCCCGAACCACCTGGCGCAGGAAGTGATCGACAACTCGGTGGACGAAGCCCTCGCCGGCCACGCCCGTTCGATCGAGATCACCCTGTACAAGGACGGCAGCGTGGAGGTCAGCGATGACGGCCGCGGCATGCCAGTGGACATCCATCCGGAGGAGAAGATCCCGGGTGTCGAGCTGATCCTCACCCGCCTGCACGCAGGCGGCAAGTTCAGCAACAACAACTACACCTTCTCCGGCGGCCTGCACGGCGTCGGCGTCAGCGTGGTCAATGCGCTGTCGACCCTGGTGGAGGTGCACATCAAGCGCGACGGTGCCGAACACCGCATCACCTTCCGCAACGGCGACCGTGCCACGCCGCTGGAAGTGGTCGGCAGCGTCGGCAAGAAGAACACCGGTACCCGCGTGCGCTTCTGGCCGGACCCGAAGTACTTCGATACGCCGAAGTTCGCGGTGCGCGCGCTCAAGCACCTGCTGCGCGCCAAGGCCGTGCTGTGCCCGGGCCTGACTGTGAAGCTGACCGATGAAGCCACCGGTGAAGTCGATACCTGGTACTACGAAGACGGCCTGCGCGATTACCTGAAGCTGGAGCTGGGTGATCGCGAGATGCTGCCGGCCGAGCTGTTCGTCGGCAGCCTGAAGAAGGACACCGAGGTCGTGGACTGGGCAGTGGCCTGGCTGCCGGAAGGCGAGCTGGTGCAGGAAAGCTACGTCAACCTGATCCCCACCGCCCAGCACGGCACCCACGTCAACGGCCTGCGTACCGGCCTGACCGAGGCGCTGCGCGAGTTCTGCGACTTCCGCAACCTGCTGCCGCGTGGCGTCAAGCTGGCCCCGGAAGACGTGTGGGACCGCGTGTCGTTCGTGCTGTCGCTGAAGATGACCGACCCGCAGTTCAGCGGCCAGACCAAGGAGCGCCTGTCCTCGCGCCAGGCGGCCGGCTTCATCGAAGGTGCCGCCCATGATGCCTTCAGCCTGCTGCTCAACCAGAATGTGGAGCTGGGCGAGAAGATCGCGCAGATCGCCATCGAGCGTGCCAGCGCGCGCCTGAAGACCGAGAAGCTGGTCGTCCGCAAGAAGGTCACCCAGGGCCCGGCCCTGCCCGGCAAGTTGGCAGACTGCATCAGCCAGGACCTGTCGCGCACCGAGCTGTTCCTGGTGGAAGGTGACTCGGCAGGCGGCAGCGCCAAGCAGGCCCGCGACAAGGATTTCCAGGCGATCATGCCGCTGCGTGGCAAGATCCTGAACACCTGGGAAGTCTCGTCCAACAGCGTGCTGGCTTCGGAGGAAGTACACAACTTGGCCATCGCCATCGGCTGCGATCCGGGCAAGGACGACATCAGCGGCCTGCGCTACGGCAAGGTGATCATCCTGGCCGACGCGGACTCCGACGGCCTGCACATCGCAACGCTGCTGACCGCGCTGTTCCTGAAGCACTTCCCGGCGCTGGTTGATGCCGGCCACGTGTTCGTGGCGATGCCGCCGCTGTTCCGCATCGACGTAGGCAAGCAGGTGTTCTATGCCCTGGACGAAGAAGAAAAGCGCTCGATGCTGGACAAGATCGAACGCGAGAAGATCAAGGGCGCCATCAACGTCACCCGCTTCAAGGGCCTGGGCGAAATGAATCCGCCGCAGCTGCGCGAGTCGACCATCCACCCGGATACGCGCCGCCTGGTACAGCTGACCGTGGACGATGGCGAGCAGACCCGCTCGCTGATGGACATGCTGCTGGCCAAGAAGCGCGCGTCCGACCGCAAGGGCTGGCTGGAGTCGAAGGGCGACCTGGCTTCGCTGGAAGTCTGATCCAGCCCCATCATCCGGTAGTGCCGGCCGCTGGCCGGCGGATCTGCCCTGATCACGCGGATGCCGAGGG